>DATCMY010000164.1:0-15868 GCA_036565505.1 Hanamia sp. | reverse complement strand
ATTTTATTGATATAAAAGAAATGGGTGAAGGGCAAATTAAAAATATCTGCAAAAAAGACTTTTTTAAAGTTGCAAAAAAAATTGAATTAAGCGAGTGGAATAATGCCCCAGACTTTTTGGAACAATCGTTTAAAGAAATTATCGGGGTTATAAAGATCAGTTTCCCAAACGGTGGAATAGTTCCTTAACCTGTGCTTCCCAAAGTTGGCTTTGATCTTTAATATCCTTTTTTTCGGCAAAGTCGTTTATTACCAAAATGGTGAGGTTCGTTACTTCCGATTTTTCAATACTAAATTCAAAATATTCTTCCTTTGGAGAATCAACCCAATGAAATTTGATCGATTTATTTTCCTCTTTTTCCATTACTTCCGCTGCTTCTGCAGAACCGGACCACGAAAAACTGAAAACCCCGTCACTATCTTCTACTTTATCAGCAAACCATTCCTGCAAGCCTGAAGAGGTGGAAAGAAATTCATATAATATAGCTGGTGAACATCTCACCGGGTACTCAACTGTGTATTGTATTTTCTTGCTCATCTTTTAATTTAAACTGTATTCATTATGTGCAATAATAGAAAATAAATTAACTAACCAACATAATTTATACTTTTTTTTGGTAATTTATTTTAAAAAAATTATTATTTGTTGTGAATGAAGGCATAGCGATAAGAAAAACTTTTAACATTTATTTTGGAAACATACTTAAATGGGTATAAATTACGTTAAGTATTTCAATAGGTTCATTTAAAACTAAAACTTACATCTTGTAACCCCACATTAAATTACCTCTCTTATGAGTATGCGTCAACTCAAAATTTCCAAATCTATTACCAATCGTGAAAGTGAGAGTTTGGAGAAATATCTGCAGGAAATCGGGAAAGTGGATCTTATAACGCCCGAAGAAGAAGTAAAATTAGCGATTCTTATAAAGCAAGGCGATCAGAAAGCCCTTGATAAACTAACAAAAGCCAACCTTCGATTTGTGGTATCTGTAGCGAAACAATACCAGAACCAGGGACTTACTTTACCTGATTTAATCAATGAAGGAAATTTGGGTTTGATAAAAGCAGCGCAACGTTTCGACGAAACGAGAGGGTTTAAATTTATTTCTTACGGTGTATGGTGGATTCGACAGAGCATTATGCAGGCGCTTGCTGAACAATCAAGAATTGTGCGGCTGCCATTAAATAAAGTAGGACTAACCAATAGAATAAGCAGGGCCTATCAGCATTTGGAGCAGGAATTTGAACGCGCTCCTACAACAGATGAATTAGCTACTTATTTAGATGTGGATATTGATGAAGTTTCGGCAACTATGAGTGTAGCTGCAAGGCATGTTAGTATGGATTCCCCGTTAAGCGATGGTGAGGAAAACACGCTTATGGATGTAATGGCAAATGGAAATGCGGAAAGTGCTGATAAACAAATCATGTTCAATGATTCTCTGCGCCAGGAAATACAGCGTTCATTAAGTGTGCTTACACCGCGCCAAAAAGAAGTGATTTGTTATTTTTATGGCATTGGAATTAGCGAAGCAATAAGCCTTGAAGATATTGGAGCAAGATATAACCTTACACGCGAAAGAGTAAGGCAGATAAAGGATAAAGCGCTTACAAAATTACGTACCGTTTCAAGATGTAATCTTTTGAAAGAATATATGGGTGTATAAATTTTTCGTTTTTTTCATGATTATATATATTTAGTTTGAAAGTGGATATCTTAAATGGTATTCACTTTTTTTTGGGATCCAGGTTTAGGTTTTATTCCACCTTATAATTGCCTTTGATTGTGAATGGACAGGATTAAAAAAAAATTTAAGAAAATCAACCTGCCAGCTTAATTCAACATCAAAAATATTGAAAATGGAATCAATTTTTTTCTCAATACATTTGCCACCGGCATGAATCAATATTTTAAAATAGGCAAATTAGCAGCTACTTTCGGAGTACAGGGACAATTAGTACTCGAACACAGCCTGGGGAAAAAAACATCTTTGAAGGGATTGGAGACCATTTTTATTGAAGAAAAAAAAGATACATTCCTTCCCTATTTTATTACTTCTACTAAAATAAAAAACGATAAGGAAATATATATATCCCTGGAAGGCATTCAAACAAAGGAAGCTGGGCATTTTCTTATTAAAAAAGAAGTTTGGTTAAGTGAAATCGATTTTAAAAAATTTGCCGCAGGCGCTGCGCCTATTTCTCTTTTAGGATTTATGATTATAAACAATGAAGTAGAATTGGGGGAAGTACTTGAAGTAATAGAACAACCTCACCAGATTTTATGTTCCATATTAATAGATGGGAAGGAAGCATTGATACCCATTCACGAAGATTCTTTAGAAAAAATTGATAAAAAAAACAGGAAACTTTATGTAAACCTTCCCGATGGTTTATTAGAGATTTATAAAAATGCCTGATGAATGGGAATTTGTAATTTTACAAGCTCACAAATGTCAACTTCCTCAAATATGATTGCTCATTTTGATCTTGATTCTTTTTTTGTTTCAGTGGAGTTGATAAAAGATCCTTCATTGAAAGGGAAAGCTGTAATTGTAGGAGGACAAAATGAAAGAGGAATTGTTTCTACCTGTAGTTACGAAGCTAGGAAGTTTGGTGTTCACTCTGCAATGCCAATGAAAACGGCAATGCGACTGTGCCCGCAGGCAATTGTAATCTCCGGTACCTATTCCGACTATTCCCGGTATTCCAAATGGGTAACGCAAATTATTGCTTCAAAAGCACCTCTTTTTGAAAAGGCGTCCATTGATGAATTTTATATTGACCTGCAGGGAATGGATAAATTTTTTGATCCGTTGAAATGGACAATTGAATTACGTGAACAAATTATTAATGAAACCGGGCTACCTATTTCTTTCGGAATTGCAAAAAATAAAATGGTAGCAAAAATGGCCACCAACGAGGCTAAACCAAATGGATTTTTACAGGTTCCGGAAGGAAAAGAAAAAGAATTTCTGGCCTGCCTGGAAGTTGATAAAATTCCGGGAGTGGGTGAGCAGACCAACCAGGTATTAAATTATCATGGTATAAAATTGATAAAGGACGTTCACAATACAACGCCGGAAAATTTAGAAAAATTATTGGGTAAATGGGGTTATGAACTTTGGTATAAAGCACAGGGAAAACATACATCGGTAATTACTGAATACCGGGATACAAAATCCATTTCAAAAGAAAATACTTTTGAAGAAAATGTAACTGATATAGATTATTTGATGAGTGAAATAGTAGTAATGACGGAAAAAATTTCTTTTGAACTCAGGAAAGAAGAAAAAGTAACAGGATGCGTTACTATAAAAATCAGGTATCCTGATTTTGAAACCAATTCTCGCCAGGTAAGCATTCCATATACATCAGCAGATGATGAAATAATACCCATTGCCAAAGATCTTTTTCATAAATTATATAAAAAAGGAAAACCGGTTCGCTTGCTTGGAGTGCGGCTTAGCGATTTAAGCAACGATGCTGTTCAAGCAAATTTATTTAATAATACAGAAAGAAAAAACGTTTTATACAAAGCAATTGATGATGTAAAAAACAGGTTTGGAAGAGCTTCTGTTTACAGAGCATCGGGAAAATAAAATTTTAACCTTGAGCCGAAATAATATCATTTAATGTCTTCTTTTCCAAAACTTTTAATGTTGAATCCCTGGCTATTATCATCATCTTTCTTAGGCCGCAGGTTTTCTCATCACAATCAATACATTTTTCATAAAAATTTAAACTCACGCATGGAAGTAATGCAATTGGCCCGTTAATGACACGGATTACCGTGGCGAGATTGATTTTTTTTGGAGAAATTTTTAAAGAATAGCCGCCACCCTTCCCTTTTTTACTTTCGAGCAAATCGGCATTTTTTAATTCAACAAGTATATTTTCAAGAAATTTTAAAGGAATTTTTTCCTGCAAGGCAATAGAGGAAATTCTTACAGGATCTTTACCGTAATTTAATGCAAGATGAGCAAGTGCTCTGAAAGCATACTGGGTTTTTTTTGAAAGCATATCATTGTAAATTGACTTTGTAAAAAAACAGTAAAATTTTTAAACTACTGCAAATTTATAAAATTAATTCCTACTATTTTAGTAGGACAATGATATATTTGCAAAATCTTTAAATAAAAAAAATAAAAACATGAGTTTACAATTAGGCGATACAGCCCCCAATTTTACAGCGGATACTACTGAAGGTAAAATTAATTTTTACGATTATCTTGGCGATAGTTGGGGTATACTTTTTTCACATCCGGCGGATTATACACCCGTTTGTACAACAGAATTAGGAAGAACTGCCGCATTAAAAAATGAATTTGAAAAACGCAATACAAAAGTGCTTGCAGTAAGTGTCGATCCATTGGATAAGCACTTAGGATGGAGAAATGATATAAATGAAACCCAGCATGTAAATGTAGATTTTCCAATTATTGCCGATGAAGATAAAACTGTAGCCAATCTTTATGGAATGATGCATCCAAATGCTTCCGCTACTACTACAGTGCGCTCATTATTTATAATAGGGCCTGATAAAAAAATTAAGTTGATGATTGTATATCCTGCATCAACCGGAAGAAATTTTAATGAAGTATTGAGGGTGCTTGATTCCTTACAACTTACTACAAAATATAGCGTATCTACACCTGCAGATTGGAATAATGGCGAGGATGTAATTATTGCAAATACTATAAGTACAGAAGATGCCAAGGAGAAATTTCCAAAGGGCGTAAGAGAAGTTAAATCTTATTTGCGTTATACGCCACAGCCTTAATATTTGTTATAAGAATTAATCATGAGGATACAGCTATGTTAAAAGCATGAACTGTGTCCTCTTTTATTTTATTACCACTCCCTTAAATTATTGAGTTAATCACTCATTTTTCTGTTCTTCTTCAATTGCTGTAAAAGCGCTTTCATATCTTTTGGGAGTTCAGCTTCAATAATATGTTTTTTATGATTTAAATCCGTAAAGCTTAGACTGTGCGAATGCAGGCCCAGCCTATTGATAATAGGCCTTTCTTCTTCGTCATGCTGGCTAAGTTTATATTTTTTTTTGAAAGAAGAAAGGAGAATTGCTTTGCCATCACCATAAACATCGTCACAAATCAATGGATGCCCGATACTTTTTGTATGTACTCTTATCTGGTGAGTGCGTCCACTGTGAATATCAAATTGAACCAGGGAATAGATTCCATAATCTTCCAGCACTTCGTAATCTGTTAATGAAGGTTTTCCTTTTTTGCTTATGGCCATTTCTCCTTTGCGAAAGGGGTGTTCGGCGATTGGCTCATTGATAGAGCCTTTTTTATGAGGCATACTTCCACGAACAATACCGAGGTAATTTTTTTCAATATTTCTTTGCTCAAATAATTGAGAAAGATATTTATGTGTGGCTTCATTTTTGGCAAAAAGAATTAATCCGCTGGTATCGCGGTCTAAGCGATGAACAATAAATATTTTTCCATATTTCTGAGTTAATATTTTGTATAATGATAACTGCGTTTCATCATGCCTGTCCGGTATGGTAAGCATCCCGGGTTCTTTATTAACCGCCAAAAAATCATCGTTTTCAAAAATGATCAATAATCCTTTCACAACTTTATTTTTAAAATTCCGGGTTTGGTTTCTTATTATTAATTCCATATCCGCTAATGTTTTTTTGTTTGTTCATGTATTTTAATAAGCGGACTTCTTTTTCACTGAGGTATCGCCATTTGCCACGCTCTACATTTTTTTTGGTAAGATTAGCATACATCACCCTGTCAAGGCCTTTTACATCATAGCCTAAATGTTCAAAAATTCTGCGGACAATCCTGTTACGGCCACTATGCAATTCTATACCAATTATCGATTTATCTTTTGAATCTGCATAAGCAAGGGCATCTGCAAAAATTTCTCCATCTTCTAATTTAATTCCACTCAATATTTTTTCGAAATCAGCTTTTGTTAATGGTTTGTCTAATTTGGCTTCGTAAACTTTTTTTACATTAAAACTGGGATGAGTAAGTTCCTGGGTAAGATCGCCATCATTGGTAAGCAGCAATACGCCGGAAGTATTTCTGTCTAATCGGCCAACGGGATAAATCCTTTGATCCGTAGCGTTTTTAGTGAGTTGTAAAACTGTTTTTCTATTCTGTGGATCGTCGGTAGTAGTTATGTAATCTTTTGGTTTGTTCAATAAAATATATACAAGGTTTTTAGTAACGTACAATTTCTTTCCATTGTAAAACACGTCGTCTTTTTCGTTTACTTTAAATGCAGGTTGAGTAATCAACTTTTTATTTACGGTAACTTTTCCATCAATTATTAAAGTTACTGCATCTCTTCTTGAGGTGACGCCGCAATGTGCTAAAAATTTATTCAAGGGCATTTCTCCTGGAACAGATTTTTTCTGCTCAGAAGGCTTTGCTGTAGTTTCTAATTTTTCGCCGGTATTTTTTTTGCCTTGGGGATATTTCTGTCTCTTATCATTCTTTTTTTCAGGTTCAGGCTTATTTTCAAAACCCTTGAAACGTGCTGCCCGCTTATCTTCAAAGTGTTTTTCTATAGCTGCTGCTTTTTGCTTTTTTGCAATCTTTTTATCCTGCTTATGTTTTTCCTTAACTGCAGCGTTATTTTTGGGGTTAATAAATTTTTTGAAAGGTTGCTGACTCATGAAAATTGATTTGCTGTTTTTTCAACAGTAGGTGAGCGGCAAAGATAATTTGTTTGAATTAAGAATTAAGAATTGAGGATGATGAATTAACAATACGTCATAAAAAACTGACTACCTTATTCACAGGTTTTCCTGGTAAATTCAGGGAGTCTTTAAAACTGGTAAAATTATTTTACTTGAATTTTGAGCATCATGATAGATGCGGATATCGGCCTTCTGAAAATCACTGTTATCAGCCTTATAAATGTTCATGAATTTCTGAGGGTTGCGGTCGACCAATGGAAACCAGCTGCTTTGAATCTGAATCATAATACGGTGGCCTTTTAAAAAAGTATGAGCAACATCCGGAAGTTCCCATTTGACTTCAGTTATCTTACCGGGTAAAAAAGGTTCCGGTTTTTCAAAGCTGTTACGAAATTTACCTCTCATAATTTCTGCACGCACCAGCATTTGATAACCTCCCATCGGGTAAGGATTAACAGGATCTTTTTCAGCATAAATATCTACATTATTATAGCTTAAATAATCGGGAAATACATCTATTACTTTCACCACAAAATCAGCATCGGTTGTAGAAATGCTTGTCTTAATATCTGCAATAACATTGCCTGTAAGTGTAACTGCATCTGTTAGAGTATCCGTTTGAAAAACCAACACGTCGGGCCTGCGTGCAGCAAAGCGTTGATCATCTGACATATAAGTTCTTGTTCTGTTGAAATGAACAAACTCTTCGTATGGAACAGGTTTGGCCGGATCACTTGTGTATTCGCTAAAACTATTCTTAGCCGAAGGTTTTGACCAGCCTAAATTCCCGCCTGGTTGCAGGTATAAAGTTTTATCTTGTTTATTAGAAGGTGGCCAGGTAGCAAAAGTTTTCCATTCATTTGCGCCGGTAATAAAAACATTTGCTTCCCCAATTTGAGAGATATCGCCTTTGCCTTTTAAGAAATAATTGAAGAAGGGGATTTCAAGATGCTGCTGATAATATTCACTTGTGTTGGAGCCAAATTGGATATTGCCATGGTGGGTTCCATCATGATTTGCCCATTCCCCATGATACCATGGACCCTCAACAATTTTATTAAATGATTTACCCGGATTATTTTTTTCGGCAGCTTTATAAGCATTCCAGGCACTCCAGCAATCTTCCGCATCAAATAAGCCGCCAACCCACAACATTGCAGGTTTCAAATTCTTTGTAGCATTTCGTGCATCACGAGCCTGCCACCAACTATCATAATTGGGATGAGACATCAGGTCTTTCCAAAATGCAATGGTATCGCCCATATATTTTGTAAGATTTTTTAAATTTCCAGCTTCTAGAAAAAATTTATAATTATCATGATCAGGATAACCAAGTGAACGCGCCGGAATAGATGTTGGCGCAGGATGTGGCTGACCAAAACCAAATCCTAATGCAGAATAAAAATCAAATGCATCCATTTGGAAGAATGCGCCTTTATGATGAAAATCATCACCAATAAACCAATTGGTAACAGGAGCCTGCGGACTTACCGCTTTTAATGCAGGATGATTACTTGCTGCAGCCATTGTTGAATAAAATCCGGGGTAGGAAATTCCAAATACGCCTACATTCCCATTGTTGTCAGGAATATTTTTTACAAGCCAGTCGATGGCATCATAAGTATCGCTTGCTTCATCAATTTCTTTGCCCTGCCCGACTGCGTCATTCAGGCGGGCTTTTTTGTTTGGGTTAAATGGCCTTACATTTTTAAATTCACCTTCACTCATCCACCTTCCACGTACATCCTGTGTTACCATTATATAACCCTCTTTACAATATTCTATTTGATAGCTGTTCCAATAATCTTTAAAATTACTTTTTCCATAAGGTGAACATGAATAAGGAGTTCGTGTAATAAGTATGGGATGCTTTTCCGTCATATCTTTTGGAAAATAAATGGAGGTAAATAATTTTACCCCATCACGCATCGGAATATATTGCTCAAGTTTGGTATAGTTATTTACAAACCATGCAGAGTCAGTATTTTGACTAAAAGATGAAAAAGAAATGGAAATAAAAATAATGAGCGAAAAGAATTTTTTCATTTTATGGATATTTGGTATTTGTTGTATCTGCAAGTTTGTTAAGTTCAATAAATTTGTATTTTCCATGGTTGAAAACGGAGGTTGATATTTTGGTTTCCGAAGCAAATTCTTTGAATTTTTTAAAATCACCTTCATTGCCGGGTTCTAAAAGATTTGCATCAGTAATTTCTCTTTTTACTAATTTACAAAATTACTTTAACACTGGTAAAATAATTTTAGTGGCATTTGCTTCTTCTTGAAAGATTCTGTAAATTCCCTGATAGAAAATGGTTCAGGTTTTTCAAAGTTATTTCTGAATTTTTCACCCATGATCTCCGCACTAAATAATATTTGAAGATATCCTCTTATGATTTTTGATAAAACTTAAAAGGGATTGATTGAATTATTGGCTATTTTTACTTGTAAAAGTATTTCTTGAAAAAACTATTTTCTGGTCATGTAGTTATCGTATTAATAGCTATTTTCCTTTTATCTATATTAGTAAGATTGCCGAATATAAATCGTCCTTTATCGAAGCACCATGAATTTGTAACAGCTATTTCTCTCCAGATAATTAATATTTGGCAAATGGAAGGCGCAGCTAAGTACCATTTTGATCCTGTAATGAATTATCCTGGCGTTGCTAATAAATACATCAACAAGTTCGCAAGTACTACTGGTAAAATAATTGATGCTGAAGGCAATTATTATTATGTTTCTCATCCACCGTTTGCTTATATCCTGCCATATCTGGCTTTTAAATTATTCCATGTAAAAGCAACGGTAATTGCGATAGAAATTTTTCATTTGGTAATAAATTTTATCAGTGCCTTATTTATTTATTTGATTATTTGCACCCTGCATTTTAGAAAACCTTTTGAAAAAATGGATTGGAGTGGCCTATGTGGTTTTTCAGTTTATTTGTTTAGTTCAGGAGTTTTGTGGTTTCAATGTAATACATATATGAGCGATATGCTTGTGCATTTATTTTTTGTATCCGGTGTTTATTGCCTTCTTCAAATATTCATAAATAAAAAAACTTCTGGTCAGTTTTTAATTTTTTATGCTGTCTCATTATTCTTAATGATTTATACTTCATGGTTGGGTATTTTTTTCGCTTTTAGTGTTTTCTTATATTCATTAATTAGGCTGAGAAAAGAGAGGATTTTTATTATTGTCAATTTAATAACTGTACTTGTAAGCATTGTTGCTGTCGGCGTGTTTGTTTACCAATATAGTTTCATTAATGGATTCGGAAATTATTTAGGCCAAATGAAGGATCGCCTGAACCTAAGAAGCGGTTGGAGAGAAAGTTCATCGCTCTTAATACAGCTAAGAGATGTTATAAATTCTTTAATAACTATCCTAAAAAATTACGTAACCAGTTATTTACCTTTTATTCTTTTGCTCGGATTTCTTGTTTACCGGGCTATGAATATGCAGCAATTACATTTAAAATTTGATAAGAATATTTTACTTTTTATTTGGATTTCAGTTTTGCCAATCATTTTATTGCATACTTTTCTTTTGGATTACTCGGGGCACGATTTTGTGAGTTTATACGGGTCATTATTTTTAAGTGTTACTATTGCACTTTTTATGGACAAATTGAGAAAAAACAAAATCATTTCCTTTGGCCGGCTCCAACTGCTGATTTTATTATCCATTATTATTTCTGTGATCTCTTATTATTATATAAACAAACCGGGTAAATTTTCTTTCAAGGGTGATGAATATGATATCAGCAAACAACTTGGACTTGAAATTAAAACTACTTCTTCTCATGATGCCATAGTTTTTGCTCTTGGAAAAGTATATATTGATCCTCAATTAATGTATTACGCGGAAAGGAATATTAAAGAAATTAAGACAAAAGAAGAGGCGATTGAATTTTTAAAAATCCGAAATATAAAACACGGTTACATTTACTATTCTTCAAATCCGAAGAATACTATATTTGACAAAATTGAAAAGATCAATTTGACAAATTAAATGTATTCCTCAGTAGGAATTGATTCATGCTTGAGGCGATTTAAATATAAATTGTGTAAAATTAAATTGATTGTTATGATTTAATTTTATACAATTTTAAAGGCCAATTCATTTACGTTTATGATTTTCAATACGGATTTTATTGTCACAGTATCTCACATTTTCCTCTGGCAATTATATGGAGTTATTTGGCAATTATTCACCAACCTTTGTAACTTTCAACACATTAGTAGGAAGATGTAAAGAAACCGGTGTACTTCCTGTATTTACAACTACGTCGCCGTTTTTTAGAAAACCACGTTCTCTTAATATCCCTATCTGGTCATAGAAAATTCCATCAAGACTTTCTTCCTCATCATAAAAAATAGCCCGAACGCCCCAACTTAAACTTAGTTGATTAATAAGGCTATGCTCTTTACTAAAAACATAGAGTAAAGATTTGGGACGATAGCTGCTTAGCATAAAGCCGGTGTAACCACTTTGGGTCATTCCGATTAAGGCATCGGCTTTTACATCCTGGGCAAGCTTACAGGCACTGTAACAAATTGCATCGCTTAAAAATGAAGGTGAATGTGGCTGAGGAGCAAGAATATCTTCACGGTTGTAATCGTAGGCTGTTTTTTCTATCTCTAAAATTATTTTGCTCATAGTTTCTATAACCAGGGTAGGATAATTTCCGGTAGCGGTTTCCCCGCTCAGCATTAATGCATCTGCTCCTTCAAGCACCGCGTTGGCTACGTCTGTAATCTCGCTCCTGTTTGGTTTTACACGGTCTATCATACTTTCCATCATTTGCGTAGCAACAATCACAGGTTTTGCACGGTGCATGCATTTGCGGATAATTTCTTTTTGTATGAGGGGCACCTTTTCTATAGGCAACTCTACACCAAGGTCTCCGCGGGCAATCATAATACCGTCGCTTTCAATAATGATATCCCTGATATTAGTAACGGCTTCTGGTTTTTCTATTTTGGCAATTACTTTTGATTTACTGTTTCTTTTCTTTAAAATATTTTTTAAACCGATGATGTCTTTTACTTCACGAACAAATGAAAGCGCAATCCAATCAACATTTTGATCGATAATAAAATCGAGGTCAATAAGATCTTTTTCAGTAAGTGCAGGCAAAGAAATTTTTGTATCCGGAAGGTTAAGCCCTTTTTTTGAAGAAAGAATTCCTCCCATTACCACCTCAACTTCTACATTGTTATTGGGAAGTATCTTAGTTACTTTTACTTCAAGTTTTCCATCATCAATCATAATGGTATTGCCTATCACTACATCGTTATGAAGATTTGGATAGCTTACATAAATTTCTTCTTTTGTACCAATGCATTTGGTATTGGTAAAAGTTAATTTATCTCCGGGATTTATCTGAAGTGCGTTGTTTTCAATTTCTCCCACTCTTAATTTGGGTCCCTGAAGATCCGCAAGAATAGCGATATTAAAGGGAAGCGTTTCATTGATTGTTCTTATTATTTTAATAACCCTTGCTTTATCTTCATGGCTGCCGTGAGAAAAATTTAAGCGAAAAACATTGACTCCTGCTTTTACCAATTCTACCATAGCGTCATAATTATCGCATGCAGGCCCAAGGGTAGCAACAATTTTTGTTCTTTTGATGGAATGATCAAAACCGGCTTTCTTATCCATTTCCTTATGAAGGTATTTGCTGATATTTTTCGACATTTATTTGTTTTTAATGCCTCTTTGCAAACTCTTTCCATCAAGAAAGAAAATTACAAGAAGCCATGATTTAGGATTTAAAATTTTCGATTGTAAAATTCAGGCAAAGCCTATATTCTCATTATCGCCAACCGCATTGTTATTTATTTTTTATGAAATATTTTTTAACTACAATTTTTTAACTTGATAAAATTCTTACAATTTTCATCCACTCTTCATTTATATTTTGTTTCTTTTTTACTGCCTGGTCAAGAGGTGTATAATGCATTTTATTGTTTACGATACCAACAAAAACATTAAACCTCTTTTCCAGTAAACATTCTACTGCCGCATAGCCCATCCGGCTGGCAATTAGCCTATCGAAGCAGGTAGGGGAACCTCCACGCTGAATATGACCGAGTATACAAACTCTTACTTCCTGATCGGGAATCCTTTCAGTAATAATTTTTGATAATTCCGTAGCGCCAAATTCTTCGCCTTCAGCAACGACAATAATATTCACTAATTTTTTTCGGCCATGCTTTTCCAACAACGTATTAATGACATTTTCAATATCCGTTTTTCTTTCCGGTATCAGAATATTTTCTGCTCCTGTAGCAATTCCACTGTGGAGGGCAATATAGCCGGAGTCCCGGCCCATAACTTCAATAATAAAAAGGCGGTCATGGGCATCGGCAGTATCTCTTACTTTATCTATTGCTTCAACGGCGGTATTTACAGCAGTATCGAAACCAATGGTAAAATCGGTACCGGCAATATCTTTATCAATGGTACCGGGTAAACCTATGCAGGGGATGTCAAATTCGTGACTAAATATTTGGGCCCCACGAAAAGAGCCGTCGCCGCCAATAATCACAAGGCCATTAATGCCATGTTTTTTGAGATTTTCATAGGCAGTCTTTCTTCCTTCGGGAGTGTAAAATTCTTTGCATCTGGCCGTTTTTAAGATAGTGCCTCCCCGTTGTATAATGTTGGCAACACTCTGGCTCTCCATTTTAAAAATGTCTCCATCTATCATACCCATATACCCACGCATGATCCCATATACTTCTAAGCCTTTATATATTCCCGTACGTACTACAGCTCTTATTGCAGCATTCATTCCAGGCGCATCGCCCCCTGAGGTGAGCACGCCGATTTTAGTTACTTTTCTGTTCAAAATTCTTTCGAGTTATCTTTTTAAAAATACTTTTGTTTAATAAAATGCGGCAAAATTACACATTTTGAATTTAGTATTTTAAGTTCTTCATATTATTAATGTTATTAAAAAATGATTTAAGAAAATTCAATTTTTTTGAAAAAAATATTATGCGGGTATTTCTTCCGATTTGAGCAATTCTATTTCACAACTGATGTTAACTGTATCTCCCACTAACACTCCACCGCTTTCTAATGCAGTATTCCAATTTAATTCCCAATCTTTCCGGTTAATTTTTCCATTAATGCTAAACCCTGCTTTTTCTGCTCCCCATGGATCTTTTACAACCCCACCAAACTCTACATCCAATTTAATTTTTTTGGTAATTCCTTTTATGGTTAAATCACCCCAAATTTCATAACTGCCATCGTCATCAACTTTTTCGATAGTATTAGAGGTGAATGTGATTTCCTTATGATGTTCTACATCAAAAAAATCAGAACTACTTAAATGCGTATCACGTTTTTCATCCTTTGTTTCAAGAGAATTCGGGTTTATCCAGAAATCTACTTCGGCAGTCATGAAATCATCACCTGTTGTATAAATACTGCCATTGTATTCTGTAAAAATTCCTTTTACATTAACAATCATAAGATGCTTTACCTTAAAAGCTATTTCAGTGTGTGAAGGATCTATTATCCATTTTGTTTTTGTTGCCATTTCTAATTGTTTTTAATTTTAAATAAATAATTACTTGTTCAAGAGATTTTTTTTATAATTTACTTTATGCTTAATGTTTAAAATATAATGATAAAAAGTACACAATACTCTTGCCAATCTTATATAGTGTAAAAATGACATTCCGCAGAATGCCAAAAGGGTGCCCTGCCGGTTTTTCTAAAATTGTTATTGATTTTACCAAACGGATTCATAAAGAAAACGAAAGCTAATCTTAAATTCCTGTTATCAAAATTTTAAATAAATATTTCTTAATATGAAGATTGTGTAGTTAATTGAATGGGTATTGATTACCTCAAAAAGCGGAAAATCGAAAATAGACTTTTTGGGAACATGATTTTTTAACTAATCTATTTATTTTTTTATTGCATTTTTTTCTCTTTCATTTCATTTTATAAACATATTTTTTTCATTACATCTGCGTTTATTCTTGTAACCTCTTTATCTTTCCCTCTTTGAAAAATGCCTCTACATTATTTTTGTATTATTAATGCATTAAAAAAGTTTACTAAATATGCCTCATCCTCTTTTTCGTAAAAAAAGTATTTCCGCGATTTTGGCTGATGCCAAAGAAGGGCTTTCAGATGCTACCCACTCCGCTTCAGGATTAAATAAAGTTTTGAAAGTACGCGACCTTACTGCTATGGGAATAGCTGCTGTAGTAGGTGCTGGCATATTTTCTACCATAGGAAATGCTTCTTACCAGGGCGGTCCGGGAGTATCACTTTTATTTATACTTACCGCTGTATGTTGTGGTTTTTCTGCCTTATGTTACGCGGAATTTGCTTCGCGAATTCCGGTAAGCGGTAGTGCTTATACCTATGCATACGCATCTTTCGGAGAATTGATTGCCTGGATAATTGGATGGGATCTTCTTATGGAATATGCAATAGGAAATATTGCAGTTGCTATTTCATGGAGTCAATATTTTGTAAACCTGCTTGAAGGATTGCACATTCACATTCCTTCATTTTTAACTACCGATTATTTGAGCGCTTCCCGTGGATATAAAGAAGCAACTGCAGAATTGGCAAAAGGAACTTCAGTTGCTAATCTTTCACAAACAACTAAGTCCGGATACAATGCCTGGATAAATGCCCCGCATATAGGAAACTTTAAATTGATTGCGGATATTCCCGCTTTAGCAATTGTTTTTTTAATTACGTGGTTGGTTTATACCGGCATTAAAGAAACCCGGAAAGCAACCAATATGATGGTTGCTTTAAAGATTGTGATCCTGATAGCTGTAATTGCTATTGGATGTTTTTATGTAGCGCCTGCCAACTGGAGCCCTTTTTTGCCAAATGGTTTTGGCGGAATGATGAAAGGAGTATCAGCAGTATTTTTTGCTTACATTGGTTTTGATGCGATATCAACTACCGCAGAAGAATGCGAAAATCCACAACGGGATTTACCCCGTGGTATGATTTATTCCCTGATAATTTGCACCATACTTTATATATTAATCGCGTTTGTCTTAACGGGTATGGTTTCTTACAAAGAATTGCAGGTGGGCGATCCTTTGGCTTTTGTTTTTAAACGCGTAGGGCTTGATAAAATAAGCTATATCATTTCTTTCAGTGCTGTAATTGCTAC
>DATCMY010000163.1:0-3606 GCA_036565505.1 Hanamia sp. | reverse complement strand
AATTTATTTTTGTTGCTACCGATTATCATGTGTACATGGCTTGGCATTATGCACCAGCCATAAATTTCAAGGCCTTTCGTTTCCTGGCAAAATTTCCAGCTGTCAAGAACTATTTTCATGTACTCTTCTCTTACAAAAACGTCTATCCAATGCACTGTCGCAAATGAAATAAAATACAACTTATCATTATCGTGGAAATTTATATTTTCGGCTCATAAAGTAAATGTACAATTCTCCTTCTAATAATAGCACAAACGGACGCTTGCGCTAACATTCGAACCAAAACCTCGCGCCAATATGGGGGTAAAGTATGGCATCACCTGATTCTGCCTCATGCCGTTCGTCGCTTTATAAAAACCAACTCTTTTATTTCTTCTTCTTCTTGATTTTTGAATATTTATTCTACATAAAGAAATAGGCTTCAAATCAGGTAAACCTGCCTGTTATACCATTTATTTATTGGCCGGTGATGACCGGCGTCTGTTTTAGAACCATGGACCATCACTCTTTGGGTTATAAAAGCAATATCATATTTTGTAACTAATATATCTCATAATGAGATTGTGATTTCCCGTTATGAGATATTCACTTCAGCGTAATACCGGTTTTTCAATTGTAAAAAATAAAGCTCTCCGGATAATATCAGATCAATAGTGCGATGTGGCAGCGGTTCTTTTAGAAATAAGTGGGATGATAAAATAATAGAAATGCGATGGAGACTATGTGGCTTGAATGTTGGTTTGAATTATTTCTTGTAAAAAATTTACCCGGGTTAAAATTAAAAATAGAACAAAATGAACAGAACATTTACTAATGAAAAACCAATTAACAGAATTTTTTTCTTTTTTGCTATCCTCATTTTCATTTCATTTTTTATAAACAAAGAAGCAACAGCTCAAAGCAAAATGTGGACTCCTCCTTCATCAGCTGATAATTTAAAAAATCCTTTAGCGGGTAATACGGCGGTATTAAAAGATGCAAAAGTACTTTACACATCTTACTGTACCCCTTGCCATGGAATGAAAGGAAAGGGGGATGGAGTTGCCGCAGCGGCTATGAATCCAAAGCCTGCAAATCACACTTCAGAAATGGTACAACATCATACTGATGGAGGATTGTACTGGATGATTTCGACAGGGCAAAACCCTATGCCAACTTATAAAAGTGCTCTTTCCGAAAAACAACGCTGGGAATTGGTAAATTATATTCGCACCCTGGCAGCAGTAAAAAGACCAACTAAAACCACACCTGTTAGAGCCAATAATGTACCCGCCAAAGCAGTATCCAAACATGTAATGGTGATGGCCCATACAGATACCTCGAAGATTGCAGTCAAAACCGGAGAGGCCAAAAAAGATTCTACACCTGTTGAAGCCAATACTTTAGGTACACAATCAGATTCCACAACGGATACTGTCAATACTTTAGATGATCAAACAAATTCCTCACGTTCCATTGGCCAAAATAAATTTGCTGTTTTTGGAAATGCTGAAGCTACATACACTGCAACAAAAGGACAATCTTCATTTGGAGATGTAAGTTTCAAACCTATTTTTCTCTGGAAAATATCAGATAAGCTTTTTGCAGAAGCAGAAATAGAAATTGAAACCGGTGAAGGCACTGCAAACTTAGGTTTAGAATATGCCAATATGTGTTATATGGTAAATCCTTATCTTATTGTACATGCGGGAAGGTTTTTGCCAAAGTTTGGGGCCTATCGTGGCAGAGGAGGAGAAGCATTTCTCAATCGCTTTGCTTCTGACCCTGCAGGTTTTGGTGACGGAGGAATTGGCGCCATGAATGAAACAGGTATTGGTGCTGAAGGAGGGCTGCCTTTTGGGGATATAAAAATCAATTATGATTTCTACATTTCAAATGGCCCGCAATTACAAACTGACACGCTTAATGCCGGACAATTTGATTATGAAGCTTATACTTCCAATAATAAATCTTCCGCTATAGGTGGCCGCATTGCCATACTTCCATTTCAGAATTCCAGTCTTGAAATTGGTTATTCTTTCCAGTCTAAATCAAAAACAGGAGAGGTAGGAACACCTTATCAAAATGTAGGTGTAGTGATGCAGGCGATCGATCTTAATTACCTTGGGCATCTTACTGCTCTTAAAAGTGACATACGTATTATTGGCGAATGGAAACATCAGAAAGTAGGTAATGCAACTTATAAAAATGGGGCTAATGAAGATTTTAGTTTTTATGATGCTCCCACTTCCTATTACGCATGTGCCACATTAAGGCCTTCTCATGTAGACAATAAGTTTGTAAGTAACCTTGAACTTGCCGGACGGTATTCTTATTTCAACAGGCCAAGTGGCGCTCCATGGGGCGGAACCAATGACGAAAAAGTAGAATTGGCGCTTGACTATTGGTTAAAGTGGAACTGCCTTGTAAAATTTTGTTACGTAAAACAAAAAGACAATCCATCTGTATTTAATGCCCAATTTGTATTTGGTTTTTAATCCCTTAAAAAACTTATTATGAAAAAATCAATATTAATATCTGTCTTAACAATAATAGTTATTACACTTTCATCACTACTGCTCAATAGTTGTTCTGTATCAAAAAAAGTAGCTGATAAATCAGGCGCCCAATTATGGGGCGAAAACTGTTCGCGGTGTCATAATGCTCCGGGACCCGGCGAATTCAATAATGATAATTGGGAAGTGGTGGGCATGCATATGCAGGTAAGAACAAATATTATAAAACCTGATATGGACAAGATTATAGACTTTTTAAAAAGCGCTAATAATTAATTTTCAATCCACCGTCCATGGTTTTAAAATCTTTTTAAATCATTTAACCCAGATAATAATCTTTTGCTAAATATATATAAAAGTTTAGCTGATAATATAAATTATTATGATAGAAACTCCCAAGATTAAACTGGAATGGCTTATTACTGATTTATTAAATTTATGCCTTGTCATGAAAAAGGCTGAACGCCGTTATCGTCCGGAAATGGTACAGGAGGAAACGGAAAAATTCCTGAACCTTTCTTGCGTACTGTTTGGGGGCTGGTATCAAAAGGCGTAATGCCTGCAATGCAGGAGTCTTATCATTCTGGTATTAATCAATTCGATCTTAGAAATTTACTGGAAACAGGTACAGAAATAAGCAGTGCAGAAATACAATCAATAGCAGAGGACCATAAAAAAGATATCATTGAGATCTTTAGTGAAAAACCCAACAGGAACCTCTGGCTCCGGCAAATAATACAAACTCATACAATCAGCAGCAGGCTAAAAAATATATTAACAGACAAATCTTTCCAGGTGAATTATATTGAGGATATAACAAAGGAAGATATATTAATGTGCCGCAATACCGGTAAAAAAACCTGGGAAGAATTTGTAAAGCTTAGAGGCTATTAATGGTTTTAAATCCGGTGGGTATTCATTGACCGCTCAATATGCTGCAACTATAGGCCGTCAATTGACAATAGAAAATTGATAATGCGAATAACCCCCACTTAGCGCAAGGTTGTGTTTTATTGGCGCAAGCGTCCGCTTGTGTCATTGTGATTACTAACTGAAGTTCAATTCAATCAACCCTTTCATTCCAGAAAAATCACGGGCACTGCTATACTTC
>DATCMY010000162.1:0-9912 GCA_036565505.1 Hanamia sp. | reverse complement strand
ATAATGTATTGCAAGGATAATAAAATGAAGTGGTGGAAGAAGTCCGAGGGGTTTTATCATTTTTGTCCATTTTTCAATATAATTTTCCGCCGCCTACTGGTTCAGTAGCTTATGAAGTATTTAATGGTTCAAAAACTTATTACGGAGATGAATCAAAACAGGATATCTGGAAGTCAGACTGGTTTCAGATGAAAAATGATGACAAGGCTGATTCAAGATTTTTTGAATATTGCTTATATGCCCGAACTTATAACTATACATTAAGTGTAATTTGGGAGAAGTAAATTTTAAAAATTCACCGCATCTTATTTTCCTGCCCCCAGAATATGCTTACACAGGTAAGGATAGTTTTCTGTATCTCCCATTATTTTCTTGATATAATCTTGTAATTTGTCCGAGTTATTGGCCTATCAAACGGTTTATGATATTACAAATATTCAATTACTTCCATCATCTTAATAGTTGAACCAACATCGCCTATAAGGGCGATGAGTTTTGTAGTTAAGAGACGTTCAAAACTTTCAAGCTTTATTGAAAAGGTATCGACTGTGTCCTTATTTGTATTTTTATTTATCTCATCAATTGTAACCTGATGGATGCATTTTTGATACTTTGCTTTATCCAGCCATTTGTAAAGAATACCAATATCCTGGTTGAACACCCTTGGTGCTTCTCTATGAATAATAATGTTGGTATCAAGAAGTGCTTTCATAATTTTTATTACTTTAATTATTTCCAAACAAAGTAACAGAAAGCCATTACAACAAGAGCAACTACAACCCAGAATAAATCAGGCATATCATGCATCCAAAGACCCTAATTGATGTACATCCTTATTTACCGAAACTGTACATTACTATTTACCGATTACAGATGACCGTCGATGTCCTGAAAATAACCTGCATAGCCTCCCCAAAATGTTTTTTGTGCCGGTTTAATAATTTTGCCCCGGATGTTTTAGCTTGTTCCATTATGGTGTGAACTTCTTTGTCACTGTTTACAATATTTACGGCTCATACGTTAATATAAGCATCTCTTCTATATGGCACAAGTATAGCCAACACACAAAGCCAGGTTACCAAACTTCCGCCAACGCAAACTTTCTTTATAATTCAACCAAGAGAGCAGAGATACTTGCGCCAATTTTGGGATACATTGGCGAACATGGGGATAAAATTGAAATTATTTACGAAGTAATCTCAGATCTATTCAATTTGCAAAAGGTTCTCGCCAAAAAAGTTGCTGATAAGAAAAATATTTTAAGTTAAGTCAAGAAAAATATTTTTTTTACATCTTTAAAAATGACGAAGTGACCTTCTTACCGGAAGCATCAGTGACTTTTACAATGTAATACCCCTTCTGTAAATTATCTGCATTTAAATTATAATTGTTTATCCCTGCTATAGCGTGCTCGTTAATTTTAAGCAAAGTTGTCCCGGAAGCTTCTAATATTTCGATTGTTACCTGCCCGAAAACATCAGAAACATATTGAACCGTGAACGTACTTGTCACCGGATTTGGAATAACCTTAAGATTTTGACTCTCCAAAACATTGATGGCAACAGAATCACAGAAATTGCTTCCGCATAGCGTATCTCCTTTTGCCGAAAGGCATACCCTATAAGTACCCTTGTGATAATATTTATGTATTGGAGCTTTATCTGTACTATAAGTGCCATCACCAAAATCCCAATTATAATTATTCGTTGAAGAGGAAGGAAGTGACGTATTAGTAAAATACACAGTATTATCAACCACCTTCGCTGAAAACCCGGCATTCAAGTTACAAATATCGGTGTCTGATATATTGACGGTGGTATCGTGCGAACTTGTACAAAAAGCATTATTGCTGCTTATCAATTGTACATGATACTTCCCGGGCATTGTATAAAAATATACAGGATCTTTTTCTGAAGAAGAATCGCCGTTACCAAAATACCATTTATAAGTCGCAGCACTATCTGCGGTTGTCGTATTTATAAAAATAATCCTTGACTGCCGGGCCGTATCTCTAGAAGCTATAAAGCCAACTGATATTGTACATGGCGGCTCTACTACAATCTCTTGGGTGATTTGTTTGCTACAGCCGTTTGTATTCATATACTTCAGGGTTACATTATAAATACCGTATGATGCATACGTATGCAACGGTTGCACGGAGGAGTCCCCGTCACCAAAATACCATATAAAATAATTGGCTGGATTACCACCATTTTGATTGATCGTACCGTCAAAGAAATTAATTGTTTTATAATCACCTGGCCTGTACAATTGATAAGTAAAGCTTGGTGGGTAGATAGGACAAGCCAGGGGTGCCACATAATAGTTGATATAGTACACTTCACGGTTACCGCCATCTAAACAAGATTGTGAGCCAATCGCCACCGTATAGTTTCCCGGGTTCGTAAAGGTGTAAGTCAATTTATTGGAAGCAGCGGTATAATTGCCCGTATAATAATATGCGCCACCTTGCTGAATTCTCCATACCCCGCCATAAGCAAGTCCTGAGTCCGGGTTATTACCGGTGAAAGCATAAAATGAAACATAATAAGGATAAGATGGATCCGCAACCGCCTTTATATGTATAGCATATTGAGTGGGAATGGTGAACATTTGAGAATCTGCGCTGCTACAAAGAGAAATACTGTCGTAAACAACACGGGTCATTTTCCTGTTAAGCGAGTCGATGCATATTTGATACAAATATTCGTTACCGCAGGTGTTATTAATAGCATCGAAGTGGTTATCGCGAAGACCGGAATAAAAGGATTTTGTAAAATTTTCGAGGTTACCAGTATTAGTACTATCATGTCCGTCAATAATCCATGTGTTGGACTTATGACTACCGCTACTGTAGGGTTTCCCATTAAAAGTTACAGTGGCCGGTAATCGCCCACCTGAGAGAAACCTGGCATTACAGGAATCTGCCAAATGAATTAATACCGGCTGACAAAAGGTAGTGACACAACCAGTGTAAAAATTCTGTACCACAGGACAAACATCATAATAGCCGGAAGAATTAAATACATGTGAAACGGTAATTTCTGGATTACCTCCGGCTGATCCATCTCCAAATTGCCACGAAATTACAGGGTATACACCACTTTCTTTTGTGGAATCAAAATGGAGCACGAATTTAACGGTGTTGGCATAAAAGCTATCTGCTGCATAAGTGAAATAACCTGAAAGGCAACTTTGTGTTCTTATGATTGTCACTACTGATGAGGTCAATTCGGTGCATTTGTCAATGGTGTTAAATACCTTGTGAATGATGGTATAATTGCCAACAGAGGTATAATGATGAACTGGAATTGCGTCTACGCTATCCGTTATACCATCGCCGAAATCCCAATAATGCTTCACACCTGTTGCCTGGTAACCTGGTGTACATTTAACCGCTGAAGTATCAACCTTTACATCAAAAGTTGCAAAACACTGTTGGGTGTTAACCCTGGTATCAATAATTAATTGCGAAGTATCTGAATAACTGCCTTTTTGAACAATGAGCTTTATCGTGTCTATTGATTGGCGCTGGGAGAAATAAGCAGCATTATAAGTGTTAGCGAAGGAAAATGAGTTTTTAAGCCATTGATACTGATATCCCTCCTTTGATTGATTAGTCAGTCGAACAGTAGAATCTGTATTTAATGTAGAAAGATCAACAGTAAACTTTGACACAGGAAGTGTAGTTCCTCCTCCATTAGTGCTCAATTCAAGAAAACCATGTCCGCCGCCCGCCCAAACCGTTTGAGTATTATAGAAGAATAAAGTATTGTGTACATAGTTATAATAAGAATAATCATTATTTCTTAGAAGAGGTTCCCATATCCGCCCGCTGTCTGTTGTTTTATAGGTATCAAACAGACTTCCCACGTAATAGCCGGTACTATCATTTAGAAACTTTATGGGGGAAGCGACCGGATATAAATCCTTATTATTCTTAAGAGACCAGGAATTACCTCCATCACTCGTGTAATAAATACTGTTATTTGAATAATTGATCACAAGCCAACCCTTGTTTGCCGTTATAAAACTTAAAGAGACAGGAATACCAGGTGGCGTTGTAAGAGTTTGCCACGAACTTCCGCCATTTACAGTTTTTATTAGTCCGTTTTCACTGATGGCATAACCGTTAGCATTATCAAGAAAATCGATATCAGTGTAATTGTTTTGTATATCGTTCAAAATGGGATTCCAGGTCATTCCATTATCAGTAGTTCTTAAAATTCTATTTATTTCCACTGCAAATCCAATACCCGTGTTTTCCGGGAAAACCATGTTAGTGATTCCGTTGTTAAGCGTGGTTAAGTTTAGGGTTGAGTTATAAATCAGTTTGAAACTATTGCCTCCGTCTGTTGTGAATAAAATGGAGGGAACAAAACCATAATCGCCATATACTAAAAGTGAATCCCTGCTGAAAACGTGTACTCCTTTTATATCAAATCCAAAAGTGAGATTTACTGAGTAGCCATTGAAGTTGACATTGTTGATGGTAATGTATTTCTTTACAAAAGTGTGACCACTATCC
Organism: Hanamia sp.; assembly: GCA_036565505.1. Taxonomy (GTDB): domain Bacteria; phylum Bacteroidota; class Bacteroidia; order Chitinophagales; family Chitinophagaceae; genus Ginsengibacter. The sequence continues at coordinate 5,384 of DATCMY010000162.1, read as the reverse complement.
TGCGTATAGCCTATGTAATTTTCAAATGCGACATATCCTTCTGTGGGAGTTATGAAGCTTATGTTCCTGATTTCATTTGTGGAATCAGCATCAAGGTATATTTGCCTGAATTGAGCAAACATTAGTAATGGCGATGTGATCCACAGAGTAAGCAGGCAAATAATTTTATTTTTCATGCAAGTAAAAATAAATCTAAAAAAATATTTTGATAAAACGAATTTCGGTACTTATTAATTGAACAATATCGACTATATTTTCAATGTCAGTTTTAAATACCTTTCCCATATAAATATCAGATCCATGCACGGCATCAGACCATTTTCGATACAGTAGTTCATACATGGCATAATGATTAAAATGTTTTGAAAGATCAGCTAAAGTTGTCTTTCCACCGTAGAATGAGTATCACTTAATATTCTTCACATGATTGCTAACTAATTTTTGATATTCATCATAAGCAACCTTAAATTGAGGCATGTTTAAAAGCCGCTCTTTGCTTTCAATGAAGTTTATTAATTCCGAAGTTCGAGGATTAGATAAAACCAAATCATTAAGTATTTTCTCGTGTTTGAAAGTGGCATATAAATCCCTTCCTTCATTTGTGTCCCTCAATAATTTCTTTGCACTCTCTTTTTGCTATTGTGAATCTGTTCCATTATTTTATTGGCAGCAGTGGTTACAACACTGAATGTTTCTACATATTCTCCGGTTTCTACATCTTTCCAGGGTTGCCAGATACCGGCGATATAAAAATATTCTTTGTCTTTAAGCCCAATATGGTAAGGATATTTCACAGCAGTTTTTAATGGTTTACCATATTTTTTTCCAATAGGAAATACATGGCGCCATTCATAAAAACCATTTGAGAGTACCAAGCATCCTCTGCTCAATGCAGCCTCGATACATCTTTTTAGGGAGCAGCATTTCTTCACTCATTGCATTAAGGATTAAGATAGGTTGTTGACACTGGCCATCGTACTTTTTGTAACCAGTTCGGAATTTTTCTGCCTGTTCTCTGTTCCTGATGTAACCTGGTAAAAATCCCCATTCCATTTCAACGATCTCAAAATCTTCTTCTCCCTCAATTCTTTTCAAAACAGCACTCTTTCCATAATCAAATCCAATCAGAAGATCTTTATTCAAAAATGAATATTTGTCAATTATCTATTCAAGATTTTTAAGCCTGATAAATTCGCTCCGCGTAACTTTTTGTCCGTTATAATAGCACATATCAAACTTGCTTATTTAGTTATGAAATTAATAAAGCTACCAAGACTTATCCCAAGTAAAAGTATAAGGCTAATAAAGATCATCATTCTTGCCTTTACAATTTTATCAGAGGTAATTTCTGGTACTTCAAAAAAAATACGATTCTGTTATTATGAGTTACAATCAATTCTCTTTTGTGTTTCCAAATATTTTTCAATTAATTGTACTATTTCTTCCGCTTCTCTTTGCCTGCCTTCAGGTATAGATGTCCACCAGTGGACAGCACTATCTGTAAACGCCCTGGTAACGACTAATGGGCTTCTGTTATCTGAAAATATAACCCGATAAATAATCTGATGAGATACAAAATACCGTTGTACCCTAATCTTTCCATCTTTAAAATCTGATTCAAATGTATCGAGGCTATTTCCCATACCATGAATTTAGTAATTTCGTGTAACTTTTAAACTTCAGTATGCAAGTTTTAAATTGCAATTTCAACTTTACAATCAAAGGCGACAAACAAAATGCTATCTGTCACAAGTTGAAGGTTTATAAACATCCCCATGTACGAGTTGAAGTAAATAGAGAAAAAGGCACAACTGACATCTATATTTTCATGAAATAAATGAGCGGAATCAAAAAAAATTCTTGTTTCAATTAAGTGGTATTAAGGAAGAAATCGCTACAATAATTTCAAAAACACTGGAGGGGATAATGGTATTTTCAAATTAAAATTTTACCGTACAATTACTTTAAAATTGTATCATTTTCTTTCGCATCAATTGCGGATTTTAACATCCTTAAAATGCCTTTTTCAGTAACTATTTTTGCCTCTTCAATATCATACCAATTACCTTCTTTTGTCTTATATAATTTGCATGAAAATTGCCCGTCATTATCGTCATTTTTTGTAAAATTATATTCCTGTAAAACAGCTATACTATTGCCCAAAGCATTGGTCAATTCGTAAAGTGTTATTGTGTAATAAAACTGGCTGTTATCTTCTAAAGTAATATGATTGTTGAAAATGTTCTTAAGGGCATCTCTCATACCACAATAATAAATCAATCTGTATATTCTTTAAAAGGAATTTATTAACATGGCTAAAATATAGCCACGTAAGTGTTGCATTTGATATAAATTTTACTTTTGTATCCAGGTAGATTAAAAGTGAAAATGAATAGTGATGAAGGAAGAAATTATCAATATCAGCAATAGTATTTTATTCCATCTTTTTCCTGCTCTTACATGTTTCAGAAAATTTCTGAACTATCTTTTTAAGCATTCTCCAACAATTAATCTTTATCAAGGCATAATGTGCCGGGTCTTGCACATGGCAAGATGTACAAACGTGCCACGTTTGGGTCATCTTGCCCCTCTGCTCCGAAGTCGATCGGGGTTTGTGAAAACTGTTCAATGAAATTGATAACTTAAAATAAAATGAGATGAAGAAGGAAGAAAAAGAAGTGCGGAAACATTTTGTAAAAACACGAATGACTGATTTGGAACTTAATGAGCTTACTACGCTTCAACGGAAAACTACCGAAAAAGACATCAGCAGTTATCTGCGAAAAGTCGCTTTACAAAAGCCTGTTACGGTAAAGTACAGAAACGAAAGTGCAGATGATTTTTTAATGGATATGCTGAATCTTAAAAAAGAACTGAATGCCATCGGCAATAATTTTAACCAGGCGGTACACAAACTGCATATTCTGGATAAGATACCGGAGTTCAGGGTTTGGATAAGCCAGTATGATGGTTTGCAAAAGGCTTTGGTGAATAAAGTGGAGGAAATAAAATTACGAATGAATCAACTCTATGAAGAATGGTTGCAAAAATAACGATACCAAAAAGTATTGATGCTGCACTTAACTACAACGAAAAAAAAGTGCAGAAAGGAAATGCCGTTTGCATTTATGCGGCTAATTACCTAAGAGATACAAAGGAGATGAACTTTTATCAGAAGCTGGCAGGTTTTGAACGACTGAATAGTTTGAACGAAAGGGCTACTACAAAAACCTTGCACGTATCACTCAATTTTGATCCATCAGAAAAGCTCTCAGAAAATAAGCTGATTGAGATTGCTTCTGTTTATATGGACAAGATTGGTTTTGGGGAGCAACCATTCCTGATCTATAAGCATGAAGATGCAGGGCATCCACACATACATATTGTAAGTACAACTATCAAAAATGATGGCGGCAGAATTAACACTCACAACATCGGCAGGAATCAATCTGAAAAAGCAAGAAAAGAAATTGAACTACAATATGGCTTGATAAAAGCGGAACGGCAGCAACAATTATTAAAGCCGGGCATTAAACCAGTAGATGCTGAAAAGGCTGTCTATGGTAAGTCTGAAACAAAGAGAAGTATTTCCAATGTAGTGGATGCAGTATTTAGTCAATACAAGTTTACTTCTCTTCCGGAGTTTAATGCGGCATTAAAACAATTTAATGTGGTTGCTGACAGAGGCAAAGAAGAAGGCAGAATTTACAAAAACCGTGGGCTGGTATTTCGCATAATAGATGGTGATGGAAATAAAGTTGGCGTACCTATCAAAGCAAGTTCAATCGGTTGCAAGCCTATTTTGGATAATCTGGAAAAGAAATTTATTACCAATGAAGTTGCAAGAGAGCCATTAAAACAAAGAGCCAAAAATGCCATTGATGAATGCTTACAATCATCACCTGGAAGTATGAAAAACTTAGTGGCTGCTTTGCAGCAAAAACAAATCTATACTGTACTAAGAAAAAATGCAGAAGGCAGATTGTATGGTATCACTTTCGTGGACAATCAAAACAAAGTTGTTTTCAATGGTAGTGATTTAGGCAAAGGATACAGTGCGGCAGCATTGCAAAGCAGGCTTTCTACTGTTAACAAAAACACCCTTAAAAAAGATGATACAAATAGCGATAGTTCTTCTGGTAATTTACAAAAAGATGTAAGGCTTCAAAAACAACAGGAGAAAGCAATTGCAACCATTTCTAAAAGTGAAGGCTTGATTGATACTCTTCTCTCCTCCAAAGAACAATACGATAATACACCATACAGTCTGCTTAAGAAGAAAAGAAAGAAAAAGAAGAAAAATCGTGATTTCTAAAACTTAAAATAAATGCTATGTCACTTACAGGGGAAAATGATCAGGGGCTACGGAAAATAGTTGACCTTACAAGGCTGGCCAGCATCGTTATTTTGCTGCTCCACTTTTATTTTTATTGCTATGCGGCTTTTAAGCAATGGCAAATACAAAGTACCATCACCGACAGGCTGATGACCAACATCATGCACACCGGTTTATTCAACAGTCAATTTACTTCCAGGTTTTTAGCGATTGGATTATTGGTAATTTCTCTGTTGGGAGCACAAGGCAAAAAGGATGATAAAATAAACAGGAGAAGTATTGCTGCTTATTTGCTGATTGGCATGTTGCTTTTCTTTGGCAGTAGTTTATTGTTTGGGTTAAATTATTCTGTTGAAAATATTGCCATCATCTATATGGTTGTAACCGGCACAGGTTTTTTATTGATCCTGGCTGGTGGTAATTTATTGAGCCGTTTAATCAGGCTGAATTTATCGGGCGATGTTTTCAATTCATTGAATGAAACTTTTCCGCAGGAAGAAAGATTCTTATCCAACGAGTATTCTATCAACCTTCCGGCTTGTTATAATCTGAAAGGTCGAATAAGAAAAAGCTGGATAAATATTATAAATCCTTTCCGGGGATTGTTGGTTATCGGAAGTCCCGGTGCCGGTAAAAGCTGGTTTGTAATTCAGCATGTCATTAAACAACATATCGAAAAAGGCTTTGCCATGTTCGTGTATGACTTCAAGTATGACGACCTTTCTAAAATTGTTTATAACTGGCTGCAACAAAACAAACATAACTATTCCGTGAAGCCATCTTTCTTTGTTATCAACTTTGACAACCTTTCCATCTCGCATCGCTGCAATCCTTTAGATCCGAACACCATGAATGATATTACTGATGCAACGGAATCGGCAAGAACTATTCTTTTAGGATTGAACAAAGAATGGATCAACAAGCAGGGAGATTTCTTTGTGGAATCTCCCATCAATTTTGTTACTGCCATCATTTGGTTTTTGAAAAAATATGCTGATGGAAAATATTGTACCCTGCCGCATGTGATTGAACTGATGCAATCTGACTA
>DATCMY010000161.1:0-2822 GCA_036565505.1 Hanamia sp. | reverse complement strand
GTTCAACTTCCGGCCAAAGCATTAAAAATCATTGAAAAATATACACAGCCGGTTAATCCCGCAGATAGTTACATATTCCCTTTCCTGAATCCAGATTTAAAGTATTCTCCAATGGAACTTAATCGGGCAATATCTTCCTGTACTGCTTACCTAAACAAAGATTTAAAGGAAATAGCAAAACTGGCTGAAATAGATAAGCATATTTCAATGCATACCAGCAGGCATTCATGGGCTACCAGGGCGTTAAGAAAAGGAATGCGAATTGAATATGTAAGCAAATTAATGGGACATGCTTCGATCAAAACAACCCAGGTATACACAAAAATTGTAAATGCTGAATTAGATAAGGCAATGGGGGTGTTCGATGAATAAGGATAAAATTATAAGCCTGCTAAGCGCCTATGAAAAGACAGAAATAGTAATATGGGTTGAAAATGCCCGCTATACAGAAATAACATTTGCCGACCCTTATACTCTTGCCGAGGATGGTAACAACACTACCTTTACGATTACGGCTAATAATATAGACTATGCCAGGTTTTGCAACCAACAAGAAAACATTGGCGAAGTTCACCGTAAGGCTATTAACACAGAGCTGATTAAAACAGACCTAAAAGATAAGGCAGAATTAAAAATATATGAGTGGAAGCGATACCTAAGCAACTTATTAAGAAAGATTAACATGCCTTTTGGTGAATCCACTATATCTGCCGGGTTCAGTATGAAAGACGGACGAATGGATGTTTATTATCAGGGAGATGAAAGACGAGCCTTAAAATACTTCTCTGAATGCCACGATCTCCTCTCACAAGCTGTACTTGAACCAACTATCAAATATTTAGATGTTATCGAAAAGCAAATTGCCCGTAGTCCTGATTTTAATGATTTCAAAAGCATCTTTGAATTGTCCCATGATAATAATAAAGAGGCTGTATTAACCTCTCTATCCGAATCTGTTGCTAAAGCTATATTTCACCTCTTAAAAGATCAGCATAAGTTAATCGATAAGGATACAACAGAAGAAATATTTTTAGGGGCACTTGCTAACTTACCGTTTATAGACAAAATAAAGTGGACCGGCTCAAAGGGTAGCTTTAGAACTTTTATAAGGGTTTTATCAAACAAGGATTTAATTCCTGGTCAACCATGGAAGCTAATTCGAAAGTCATTCTTCTTGCCCCAGTTCCCAGACTTCCTCAAAAATCTTAATATAGCAGCGAGTAGGTTTGCTGTTGACGCAACTTTAGAAAAAAACCTGATTAAATTCTTCAACGACAATAAATCTGTCTGAACTAAGCAAAGTTTTAAACTATAAAAACTTTGCTCAATTACATCCAACTAATATACCCTTCGTCTTTTTTAACTGCTAAATGCCAAATGCTAAGCTTTGCCGTTTAGCTTACCTCAATGTCTGTAACTTATAATTTTGGTACCATAATCAAATTGATATGGACATAAAAATTACAGGGTTGGAAACTATAGTAGATATGCTGGAATCCTTAACCTCAAAAGTAGACAATATACAGCAGCCTACAGGTGATAAATGGTTAGATAACGATGAGTTTATAACATACCTGCGAATTTCAAAGAAAACCGCTCAACAGTACAGGGATAAAGGTATGATAGAATTCAGTCAAGTTGGAGCCAAGATTTACTATAAGTTTTCTGAAATAAATAAATTTCTTGAAAGCCATGCCATTAAAAGATTCGCTGGTAAAAGACATTTAACTAATTGAGTTTTTATACAATAAGTGAGCCTTGAGAGGTGATGGACGGAACTAAAATATGGGAGGAAGATAATGGATTATTTAACTCCCTGCTGATAAACCCATTATTAGAATTACAACAAATTACTGATATCAATACTGGTGAAATTTTTAAATACATAGGTAAAAATAATGGATTGACCTTTAAAATATCACCTTCAGGGCATATAGAAATCGGAGGAAGTTTGCATAAGTTTCATAATAAAGGCACCCACAACTACGATGATTTCAATATATATAAATTACGCGAAACCATTGAGCATTTGAGTGATTGCTTCAATATTAATCCATATACAGCAACAATACATAAACTAGAGTTTGGGTTAAATCTTATCACCCCATTTAATCCTACGTATTTTTTAAATTCCCTGGTAAGCTATAGAGGCAAACAATTTAACGATTTCGATAAAGGGGAGGGTAAATTATGCAACATGACACAATACTCTATAAAAATTTACAATAAAAGCTTGCAATATCATCTTGGTTATTATTTACTCAGAGTTGAGATAAGTGTAAATAAGATGCAAGCTTTAAATACGGGTCCAATTTTTTTAGTTGACCTTAAAAGCCTCAATACATGGCAGATATGTTTCAATCAATTACTTAAAGCATTTAATATGATCGTTATTAAAGACGATATTATTGTTGAACGATTAAGCCCATCTGAAAAAGAGTTTTACTGCTCGGCAACTAATCCTGAGACTTGGAAAAATCACAATATGAAACCACGAGAAAGGTATAATAATATTTTGAAATTTAACGACATCAATAACAATTATGGCCAAAATAGATATGCGGAAATAATTAAAGATTCCATGGAAAAGAAATATTCGGAATTAATTCACCCTGCAAATTAGGATGTTCTTACCCTTTATTAATAGGTAATAACATCACATCTTCAATAAATGTAGTCGGTAAGAAGGAATACAGAGTTTTTGGCAATTAGCAATACAGAACATTCGGCAAGAATGCTGTCGGATAATTGGCAAGAATGAATGCAGAGTTCTGTCAAAAGTATGGTATTAGTTTTTAAGATTCAAAGAAAGTTTTTCTGTT
>DATCMY010000160.1:0-10158 GCA_036565505.1 Hanamia sp. | reverse complement strand
AAAATATTTTTTAATTTATATAAAAGATCCGTTTATCATTACTTTATCAATTAAATTATTTCCAAAAGAATAAGGAAGGTAAGAAAGAGAAGGGACAGGTTTGCTAAAAATAAGATTCGCTTTTTTACCGGGTGCAATACTTCCATAATCTTTTTCTATCTCCATAGCACATGCACCGTTAATTGTTGCGGCATTGATCGCTTCTTCCGGAATCATTTTCATTTGAATACAACTTAAAGAAATAACAAAATTCATGTTTCCCGAAGGAGAAGAACCAGGATTATAATCTGAGGCAAGTGTAACAGCAGCGCCGGCGTTAATTAGGTTTCGCGCTGGTTGTAATGGCATTCTTAAAAAAAACGCTGCCGATGGTAAAAGTGTGGAAGCTCCTTTATACTTTCCGAGTAATTCAATTTCACACTGCGTTAAAGTTTCTAAATGATCCAGAGATAAGGCATCAAGAGCAATACCCGCTTCAATACCACCAATGCTGTTCAGTTGATTGACATGCAATTTTGGCTTTAATCCATATTTTTTTCCTGCTTCGCAAATAGTAGTCATTTCTTCCGCAGAAAAAAAAACTTCTTCACAAAATACATCAATATAATCCGCTAGTTTTTCTTCAGAAATAACAGGAAGCATTTCATTGATGATCATATCAATATATCCATGGTGGTTTTCTTTGTACTCTATTGGAAAAGTATGAGCTCCCAAAAAAGTGGATTTTATTTTTAAAGAACTTTTTTCTTTTAATTTTTTTATCACACGCAGCATCTTTAATTCACCCTCTAACGTTAAGCCATAGCCGCTTTTAATTTCAATGGCACCTGTACCGAGTTTACTCACTTCGCTAAGTCTTTTCCATGCCGTATTAAAAAGTTCATCCTCCGAAGTTTCATTTAATTTTTTAGCAGAGTTTAGAATACCACCACCTTTTGCAGCTATTTCCGCATAACTCAATCCTTTAATTTTATCAATAAATTCTTCTTCACGGCTACCGGCAAAAACCAGGTGAGTATGGCTATCGCACCAACTGGGCAAAACAATTGTATTATCTGCGAGTACCTGATTTTTTTTTGAAAACCGAAAATCTTTCATTTTCCCAATCTCAGCAATTATATCATCTTCAATAATCAAATAAGCATTTTCTATTGAAGGTAAAATAGCAAGATCATCTCCCCGAATAAAGCCGGTACTATCCCTGGTATTAACCAGCAAACTGATGTTTGAAAAAATTTGTGTCGACATAAAAAGCTAAATTATGGAAAAAGGTTGTGGTGTAGTTAACTTAACTTTGAAAAGAAGAAAGATAGCAGGTATCCATTTATAAGTTAAATAACCATTTAACAATCTAATACTTAATAATTCAAAATTGCATCCTCTTAAAGAATATAATAATTATCTATCAAACTATGCCTGTAAACTCACTCATACATGAAACATCTCCTTATCTTTTACAACATGCACATAATCCAGTAAACTGGCATGCCTGGGGAGACGCAGCATTAGAAAAAGCGAAGTTGGAAAACAAAATGTTGTTAATAAGTGTAGGCTATGCCGCTTGCCATTGGTGCCATGTGATGGAAAATGAATGTTTTGAAAATACAGAAGTAGCCAGCGTGATGAATGAAAATTATGTGTGCATAAAAGTGGACCGCGAAGAAAGGCCAGATGTGAACCAGGTTTATATGAATGCCGCATACCTCGTAAATGGAAATGGAGGCTGGCCACTAAATGCGCTGGCCATGCCTGATGGAAGGCCATTCTTTGCAGGCACTTATTTTCCGAAAGAAAACTGGATAAGGCTATTGGAATACTTCGCTGATATTTACAAAAATGAACGATCAAAATTAGAAGAGCAGGCAGAAAATCTTTCAAAAGGAATTCGTGATATTGAACACATTCCTTTGAATATAAATCCGTTTTCATTCCATAGAAGTGATCTTGATGAAATGTTTACCAATTTTCAAAGCAAAATTGATACTGAAAGAGGCGGCACCAAAGGCTCCATGAAATTTCCAATGCCGTCTATATGGGAATTTCTATTACAATACAATTATTTTTCCGGGAATAAAGAGGCGCTGCAAGCTGTAGAAGCTACTTTAATAAATATGTACAATGGCGGAATCTATGACAAGGTAGGAGGTGGATTTTCCCGTTACGCTACTGATACCAAATGGCATGTACCACATTTTGAAAAAATGCTTTATGACAATGCACAATTAGTAAGCCTGTACAGTCATGCATTCCAGGTAATGAAAAATCATTTATACAAAAAAGTTGTTTACGAAACTCTGGAATTTGTGAACAGGGAACTCATCTCTCACGAAGGGGGATTTTATGCTTCATTAGATGCAGACAGTGAAGGAGAAGAAGGAAAATATTATGTATGGAATGAAAAAGAAATAAAAGAAATTCTGCAAAACGATGCTGACTTGTATATCAATTATTATGGTATCACCTCTTCAGGAAATTGGGAGCATCAAAAAAATATTCCTGATATAAATAATGGCAATAAAGGAATTGCAGAAAAATACCATCAAACTGAGCAGGAACTTCAAGACAAATTATTTTTATTGAATAATAAATTATTGGCAGAAAGAGAAAAAAGGATTCGACCAGCCACTGATGATAAAATCCTCACTTCATGGAATGCCTTAATTGCAAAAAGTTTCATTGATGCTTACAATACTTTTGGAGAAGAAAAATTCCTGTTTTCCGCAAAGAAGAATATTGATTTTTTGTTGAAAAATGTTTGCACCGAAAACAATTCCTTATTCAGGAATTATAAAAATGGCCATGCGACAATTTATGCATTTCTCGATGATTATGCTTTTTTGATCACTGCTTTAATTGCATTTTACCAGGCAAGTTTTGATGAAGCTTATTTGCAAAAAGCCAATGAAATAATGAAATATGTAATAGTACATTTCTTTGATAAGAGTTCCGGAATGTTTTTATACACAGACGATCAATACAGTAATTTAATAGCAAGAAAAATGGAAGTAACTGATAATGTAATTCCATCTTCTAACAGCGAAATTGCGAAGAATTTATTTCTATTGAGTTTGTATTTTGAAAATAAAGATTATGAAGATATGGCGCTTCAATTGGTAAAGAATGTGATAATTGATGTGAAGGGAAATTTGGGCTATTACAGTAATTGGGCACAGGCAGCCGTTTTTCAAATTTATACTCCTTATGAAATTACCATTATTGGAAATAACTGGAAAGATAAACTAACGAAATTTCAACAACAATATTTACCAGGGGTGATATTTACCGGAGGTGAAAAGGAAGTCAAGTTTGCACAATCAGAAAGCAAATTGGTTAAAGGAAAAACCATGATTTATGTATGTAAAAATAAAACCTGCGGTTTACCTGTTGAAGAAATATATGATGCTTTGGAACAAATTAAAAATAAACATTAAACTAAAATATCAACTCTTCTTCACTTCAAAATCCTTTTTTTTTCTATAACATTTATCATAAATTCTGATCGCCTTTTTGAAACCAAAATATATTTTTTTAAAATATGCCTTGGCACGATACCAAAAGCTTCATCGGTAAAAAGTAATAATAAATAAAGATTCGATCAAAAAATTTGCATTGGAACATGTTAAATGAGATGATAAGGTAAATTATATAATCACTTTTTTTCAATCCAACTTTATCCTGTAAATTAGAAAGAAGCAGTTGATTAAATAAAAAAGTAAATTGCTATCAAAAAAAAAGTTTTAAAAAAACTTGTATAAATCAAATACTCCTTATATATTTGTACCCAGACACAAGATATCTACCTAACTACCTCCATCCTTCGAATTTCCATTAATGTTTACCTGATATTTAATACAGTAGATTTAATTATCTATCTCCCTAATGTTTTAAATTCATGTTTTTATCCTCTGAATATAGGTAGTATACTACCTGAATTAATCCTATTATTTTTTTAGATTTTATTTAAATCCTCTGAATTACGCAATTCCAATTTTCCAAATATTAGCGTAAATCTTTTTAATATTAGTCCCATATTCTGCTGAAAAATCATGCCAAAGAGATTTCAATCCTAAGTATTACCAAGCTTATTTTTTAATAACTCTAAACTCAAAAAAATGAAAAAGTTTTTACTTAGTACCTATTTTATGATGGCAGCATTTGCAGTATTTTCTCAAACGTCTTGCCCTACTCAATTTACAAGAACAAATGGCAATAATGGCACATGTGCTTCTCATATTAGATTGTATTTTGCTACCTGCCCTACTTCAGTACCAACATTAGATTCCATCAAAATTGATGGAGTACTACAACCCGAAACATTTACCATTCTGGAGCAAAAATGTAATGGTAGTAATAATTATGTTGATTATTGCATTAGTGATAATAACTTACCACCGGCAAGCCATGTTACTATATATCTAACTTATCCTGGTGCAACTGGTGTAACCGGAGGAAGTGTGGTTTGTAATGTACCTGAACCAGGTCCTACTCCTGTAATTCTTTCCGGTTTTGGTATTCAACGTAGCAATAATAATGATGTATCTGCAACATGGCAAACACAACAGGAAATTAATTCAAGTATTTTTGAAATTGAAAGAGCTTATGATAATAATTCATTCCAAAAAATTGGAACCGTAGCTGCCGCCGGTACATCAAACACAATCAAAAATTATACATTTATTGATAACTCGAATATTAGTAAAAATGTAAGTTTTTACAGAATAAAAATGATTGATAAAGATGGAGCTTACACTTATACTGAAACAAAATCTGTAAAAGGATCAAGTTCAAAATCTGATTTTGTCATTTTCCCTAACCCAAGCCATGGTAATGCAAAGATTACAATTAGCGATTTAACAGAGCCAACTGAAATTCAGTTACTTGATGTATCGGGCAGGTTAGTGAAATCTGTAACTTTAAATAACAACAACACGACTGAAATAAATAATATACAAATAGGTACTTATTTTGTTCGCATTATTGGGAAAGTTTCCGGTCTGACCAACGTGAGGAAGTTATCTGTTATAAATTAAATTTTCACTTTAGAAATATCAAAACCATCTTATAAAAAATAAGGTGGTTTTTTTATGTGCTTATATTCTCAGGTTTTATAAAAAACTGAATTTCATTTTAGGCCAAATAACACTAAATGAAATTTTCGAAAAAATTTATGTAAAAGACTGCGGTAAGTAATCGACCCTCAAAAAGCCTCTAAATCGATATTACTATTATCATCTGTCTTAAAAAAGTATAAGAAAATATGCAGGTTATTTGTAAAATAGGCAAAAAGCTTACAAATTTAGGTATGCTTTCTACCCAAAAACATAGCCCTCAGATGGGATTTTTTCCGGATTAGCAGACCCAGCCAAATCAGAAACATCCTCTTTATTTGATAGCCAATAAAATAGATTGGTCCATTTTTGAAGTTGCTTTTAAAAAATATTACAGTGAAAAAATGGGTGTGCCGTCCAAGCCAATATGGCTGATAGTATCGCTATTGATCTTAAAATATGTACGTAATCTTAGTGATGAAAACCTGGTGCAACAATGGAGTGAAAATAATTTTTTTCAATACTTTAGTGGCGAGCAATTTATTCAACCAAAAATACCCTGTGTGGCTACAGAACTGGTTGCCTTTCGCCAACGGATAGGAGAGCCTGGAGTAGAGTTAATTTTGCAGAAAAGCATCCGCGTTAATAAACCCTGAAAATAATGATGAAGGCATTGTAGTCAGTGTTTACTCAACAGGTCAGGAGAAAAATATCACCTACCCAACTGATGATAAACTCTACAAATAAATCATTACAAAATGCTGGAAAATAGCTGATAAAGAGAAAATAGATCTTCGGCAATCCTACAACCAACCCTTTAAAAAACTTAGCAACCAACAACGTTTTAAGGGCACAAAACATGGTGCAAAAGCAGCCCGGAAAGCCAGTAAAAAAATAAAGATTATCGCAGGAAGACTAGTGAGTGAGATAGCCCGTAAACTTCCACTGGACAGGCTTGGTATTTATCTACCCTCTCTTAAATTGTACCTGAGAGTATTGTCTCAAAAACGAGGCGACAGCAATAAAATTTATAGCCACCATGAACCTGATGTAAAATGTTATTCCAAAGGAAAAGAGCATAAGAAATTTGAATTTGGCAGTAAGGCTTCCATTCTTATTGATCAGGGCACGGGCATCATTACGGGAGCATTGAATTTTACCGAAACATTGCACGATTCTAAAACACTTCCGGAGATATTGGAACAATTTGAAAGGCTTAATGGAAAGGAAGTAAATGAAGTAATGGTTGAAAGAGGTTACAAAGGAATAAAAAATTACAAAGCTTCTAAATTTATTTTTCCAAACCCTATAAAAACATAACCAAAATACAATGCAGAATACACAGCAAAATAGCCGCCTATAGAACCAGTAAATGGACACTTAAAATAAGACTACCGGTTATGCCGCAATTATCTCAAAGGCATTAATGGCGACAACATGAATGTGATATTAGCTGCTGCGGTTATGAACTTTAAGCGAGTCAAGAACCTCTGAAGAACAGAGGCAATTAAATGTTGGTTACTCATTTACAATTATATTGAAAGTGCTTATTGGAATTTTATTGCCCAAAAATTAAAAATGACTTTTTGAGTGACGACTAAATAAAATGTAAATTGCAAGTAACCAAAAATCATAATTATGAAAGCAGCAGGATGGATTTTAATTGCGATAGGAATTGTGATGATTCTTATAAAAGGATTTACAGTACCCGTAACAAAAACAATTGTAGATGCAGGCCCTATACAAATAAACAAAACTGAAAATAAATGGATTGGATGGCCAACTTACGCAGGCGGTATTCTTGCCATAGTTGGAGTTGCAATGGTGGTAACAAGCAAAAAAAAATAACTTCCTGTTTGTTTTATCAAAACAAAATAAAAATACCCGTTGAATTCAGCAGGCATTATTGCCAAAATTTTAAATTAAGTAAAAACGATACCCCGATTTATATAAAAGGAAACCCACAAAAGGATATCCTGATAAAGTAAAAAACCACCGGTATTAGCGGTGGTGTTGGCGCTGCGCTGCGACTCAGATTATTTTAATGGAGACCCGCTAACCTAGTGTTAGACCAGGCATCCATGATCTATCTGTAGATTGCATGAATACCTCCTTTTTATTTGATGAAAAATAAAGTTAAGTAAAAATGGAAAATAAAAAATGTAAAAGTTTGTATTATTTCTCAAGTTGTTTATTTAAGTCATATTGCAAATCAGGATGAAGCGTAGACAAGGCTTCCTCAATTTTTTTGAGTTGCGCTTCATAAAGATTAATCAATTGCCGGCTCTTATTTACCGGGATTGAATATTTACGAATACAATTACAAAAATGAATTAATAATTCGGCTTCCACCTGTTTGGACAAAGTAAAACGAATGTGCTTATTCAAATTGCGTAAAATTTTACGAATACTCTTTTTTATAAAATATATATTTATTTTATTTATTTCCATAAATAAATCATCTGTTTCCTGTTTCACATTCTCTATATAACCGGCTAAATCATCAGCTTCAAATAGTAAAAAACCTAAAAGTTCTTTATTTTCTTTTTTAAATTTTGCAAGCCTTAGACAAAAGGCAAGAACCTCATTTGGATTCCTTTTCTCCAAATTTTTCTTTATATCAATGAGGGATGAAGCTTTCATATTTTGTAAATATCTGTAATATCCATTTTACAAATATTTTTATTACGAAGAATATTAAAAACATCCAGATTTTTTGCATAAAAAAAGGGAAAACCATAAATGATTCTCCCTTCCTGGCTTATGCATGTGTATTATTTATTGCTTGATAACCTTACTATTTAAAAGTACTTCGCCTGAATTACTATAAACAGAAAGTATGTACATTCCAGGTTGCAATCCACTCACATTTGAAAAATCTTTCCTGGTATTTCCTGCTGTGATTGACCATCTTTCTACAACAACCTGTTTGCCTGTAATATCTATTAACCTTGCAGAAACAACCTGATCAGTAGCACTAAGGAAATCAACAGTAAGATTGCTGTGGAATGGGTTGGCAAGTATTGAAACGCCAGTTTTAGCAAGACCCAATTTTATATTTACTGTTTTGGAATACTTAAAATTAACGTCGATATCAACCTGTTTTATGCGATAATAATTTATTCCGGAAATTGGGCTTGCGTCATAAGCATTGTAATTTTTAACAACCTGGCTATTTCCTGCAGCATTTACAGTTGCAACAACACTCCAGTTTGAATTACCATTCGCGCTTTTTTGAACCTCAAAATAACTGCTGTTAATTTCCTGTGAAGTAGACCAGTCAAGGCTTACACCACTACCCTTTTGACTAACATTAAAACCTAAGAATGTTACAGGAGCTGGGCCTCCTGCTGGGCATAAAGAGAATTTCACATCATCCATAGCAAAATCATTACCACATCCGCCCATAGTGCCATCAGAAAGAGTAATCCTGATTTTAGTTACAACAAAATTACCGGTGGAAGGCAAAATAAATGTTGAACCCAGATTAACCCACAATGGAGTAGCTGATTGCACAACTGGTGCTGCAGTAAAAGGTGAGCCGGAAAGTGGTTGCCATGTATTTGTTGCATCCAGATATTCAACATTAAAAGTAATAACTGGCAATAAAGGGTCTGGAGAACAAGTTCCTATTGTGTTTATATTCATTAAATATAAACTTGCGGTATAATTGCCTTCAGCAAAACCCGGAGCATTAACTTCATGTTGATAGAATGCTTCTGCCTGACCATTAACAACCAGCATTTTCCCATCAGTGTTCCCTGTATGATCTGCAGAGGCTTGCCATTCTGGTTTTTGCTGGGTATTATTAATAACCCGGTAAACGCCTTCATTAACAAGAAATCCGGTATCCTGATAGGTTAATCCAGTAGTTAAAACATCCGGATTACTTGTTGAAGTTGTTCCAGTACCAAAATTTTCAAACCATAATACTGTTTCGTTGTTACAACCAATTTGCGCATTGATAGTTGATGAAATAAACATCGCCACCAACAAAATAAATAATTTGTTAACGACATTCGTTAATTGTAAAGTAGCTTTCTTTTCCATAAAAAAAATTAAAGTGGTTAAATAAATAAATAAGACGGAATTCTTAGGATAAGAAAGTATAATAATACACTTCTCAGAGTATATTTAATAAGCAATAAAAGGATGTTTGGGAATGGCTTATAATAAGGAAAAGGATAGAACCCTAGGCAAAGGGAAGACAAACCTACACAAAAAATTTAATTATCAAAAGAAAATTTAAATTTTTTTTTATTCATATCTGAAAAACGTAAGAAGAGACTAATCGAAGAAAGGTTTTATAAATATTTCTGTAACCCTACATTTCGATAAATCCATCAATTGAAAAATATAGTCTGGCACAATATTTTCGTATTCCCAATTTTGAATAAAACCAAGAATATCATGAAAATAAAATTTGCATTAATGATACCCGGAATGCTTTTTTCCATCACGGCGATTAGCCAGGTTTCTACACAATTGCCTGATTCAAAAAATAAAGTAACCTTAAAAAATGAGCCACAAGTGCATACTACCATCATTCCCGCGCAAGAAACTAATTCAGACCTTATTCAAACTACTTTTTACGATACCCGGTTAGGAAGCAGTTCACCATTGTATAATACTTATGAAAAAAATGATGACGGTGCAGGAGAAATTACCACTAATCCAAATAAAACCCAAGGTGGAGAGGCTCCTCAAATTATTATTCCTCATCCCGATTCAACCGATTCCAATTCGGCTCAACCATTCTATCGTGATACCAGATTAGGAAGCAGTTCTCCATTGTATAACACTTATGAAAAAAATGATTACGGAGCAGGTGCTATTACCACGAATCCTAATAAGGGATAAAGAATAAATTTCAATTTACTATTCTGCTGTTAAAAAAAATACTTCCAAAAAGGAGATAGAAGAGTCCGCTACTTTACTACCAATACAAAGAGTATTCTCTTTAATAAAATATTAAAGCGCATCAAAAAAAATTTAAAATACAGGTTTTCATACTATGCTATGCCACATTGCCTTACATTTTTGTAATTACTTCTATCAACTTCTATAATAAGCTAATTTTCTAAAGTTTTCCCGCAAGTCCTCATTATTT
>DATCMY010000159.1:0-14990 GCA_036565505.1 Hanamia sp. | reverse complement strand
ATTCATTTGGCAAATGTGCCAAATTGTCAAATCAAAAATCAAAAAATTGCTGAAATCGTTGAAGCCTATATTTAGGCCAGAACCCTTTACCAACAATAATTTCAAAGAACTAATTTTTTGAACGTTTGGACACTAGTGAAGATTTATAAAAGATTTTAGTTCATCCTTTTCATGATCGAAATAGCAACCCGGATCAATAATGATGCATTCCTTGTACTCATTGTAGAGTAGGTAAGTGTTTTCCTGCACGGGATTAAATGTAAAAACTTTAATTTGAAACATAGTGATTATTGAGGTTCTTTAAATTCATTTCATTGATTAACCTGAAACAATTAATTTTAGGGCAATTATAACCTAAAGCACATGCAAGATCACAAGAAACGAATGGACAAAAAAATATTTCTGCTGGCTATATTTTTCTTTGCCATGGCAACTATAGCCAGTGCGCAGGTAAGTAGCGTGGAATTTGGGAAAAATAGGGTACAGTATAAAATTTTTAAATGGCAATATTATCAAACACAAAATATTAATGCTTACTTCAACCAGGATGGACAGGAAATTGCAAAGTACGTAGCACAGATTGCAGAAGAAGAACTACCGGGAATTGAAAAATTTGTGGAATATAGCCTGCAACGACGTGCCAATATTGTGATCTACAATACTTTTAATGACATGCAGCAAAGTAATATAGGATTGGGTATTGACTGGCAAAATGAAGGTGGAATAACCAAACTGGTGAATAATAAAATGATTGTTTATTACAACAGCAATCATGCGGATTTGCGCCGGCAAATAAGGGAAGGCCTTGCCAATATTCTTACTCAAAATATTTTATTTGGTGATGATCTTGGAGAAATGGCAGGTAACCAGGCTTTGCTCGATCTGCCACAGTGGCTCATTGATGGTTATGTGGCTTATGTGGGACAAAACTGGAGTACACAACTGGATGATGAATTAAAAAGTGAAATATTGAGCGGCGATTATAAAAACTTTTACCAGTTTGCTTTTGAAAAACCATTGCTCGCCGGCCATGCTTTCTGGTATTATATTGAAGAAAGATACCATAGGGAAAACACTACTTATTTGCTTTACCTGGCCCGGGTTTATAAAAACTTAAACAAAGCATCGCAACAGGTTACTAAAAGAAAAAAATTCAAAGAAGTACTGGCTGATTTTATGCAATATGAAGAAGATAAATATGATAAAGATATCAGGCGCCGAAAATATTATCCAAAAGGAAGCGAGGTTACCACGGTGACTATTGGCAAGAGAATAGACTATTTTCATTTTAATGTAAACCCCAACAAACGCAATGGTTCTTTTGCAGTAGTTCAGTATAAAAAAGGCCAATACAGATTAATACTAAATGATGGTGATGTGGATAAAACGCTTTTGAAATTTGGTTCGAAAAGTAGGATAGGCGATATAAATCCTAACTACCCGATGATGGCATGGGATCCAAAAGGAACAAGGCTTTCTGTACTTTATGAAGAAGAGGGGAGAATAAAACTTTTTGTATATGATGTAATTACAAGGGTAAAACCCTATAAAAGGGATCTTACTAAATTATTTGACCAGGTACAGGATATGAAATATATGATGAATAGCCAGACCTTACTATTTAGTGCGGTAAAAAACGGCCATTCAGATATTTATACCTATGATATAGAAAACGAAAAATTAAAACAAATTACTAATGATGTATATGACGATCTCGATCCGTCATTTGTAGCATTTCCCAATAAAACCGGGATCATTTTTTCAAGTAACCGACCTTCTGCCAATGCCAAAGGCGGTGATACTTCTTTACTCAAAAACCGCTACAATATTTTTCTTATCACTGATTTTAATACTAACAAATCTGCACTCAATCAAATAACCCAGTTGACTAATTTAAAATTTGGTGATGCACGTTTTCCTACCCAGTACAATGATAATCACTTCACTTTTGTAAGTGATGAAAATGGTATTGGAAACCGCTATGCCGGATTTTTTACTACCAAAAGCGAGGGAGTTGATACTTTAGTATTGATAGGAGATGATATTCTACGCAACCCTTCTTTAAAAGAAGTGGATTCTACTTTAAAGATTTATAAAAAATCGGATGTGGATTCTGTTGCTGTAGTAGCTATTTCAAGTGATTCTGCTTATGTTTTCCCTTTAACCAATTATGCGAGCAGCCTGCTGGAAACCAGGGAAGCCGGCGATAACCACCAGGTAAGCGAAGTAACAAGAGAAAGCGATGAAAAAACTCTTTATAAATTAAAGATCGATGAAAACACTTTACGCCGAAGAAATGTGACTGCACCTGCCACCTCCTACATGAAGAATTTGATGGAGGCCGATAGGATTTCTAAAGGCCAGGAAATCATGAATAAACCCGTGGAAACTACCAAACAGGAAGATGTTTTTCAGAATGAATTTAAGCCGGAGAAGAAGGACAGTGCTTCGACAGTAAATCCTTATGGCGAGGTAGTTGAAGCGTCCACTGTGTTATCAACTGCTAAACTTTATCCTTACAAGCCTTTAAAATTTTCTGCTGATTATGTAGTTGCCGGTTTTAATAATAATGTGCTGGGCACGAAATATCAAACATATATGGGAGGGTCAGGCCCGGTTTCACTTACCTCCAATAATGGATTAAATGGTATTATAAGGCTAGGCGTAGCGGATATCATGGAAGATATTAAAATTTCAGGAGGCTTCAGGCTCTCCTCTAATCTGAAGGATAATGACTGGCTTTTTCAATTTACCGATCTTAAAAAAAGATTAGACTGGGGACTCATGTATTATAGGAATGTACAGGAGGTTGAATTTTCAAATGGCACTACTTCCTATCCAGGAAAATTATTTTCTAATCTATACCAGGGGAGTATTTCCTATCCTTTTGATGTTACGAAAAGTATTCGTGTAAGCCTTGGTGTAAGGAATGACAGGGCGGTGGTAAGTGCAGTGGATCCAATTACCATTAATGCTGCAGGCCAATCCAAAAAATATGGATTGATGCATATAGAATATGTTTATGATAACACTTTGAACCCGGCGCAAAATATTTGGAATGGCATTCGTTATAAAGCCTATATGGACTGGAACTCACAGATCAGTAAATTGGCTACAAATGAGGGCCGGTATACTTTCAATGTCGGCTTTGATGCAAGAGCTTATTATCCTATTTACCGCAATTTTATATGGGCGGGAAGAGCTGCTGCTGATTTTAGCTGGGGAAATCAAAAACTGATTTATTATCTGGGAGGAATCGATAATTGGTTCATGTTTGGAAACAATGTCAAGACAGATAAAAACGGAAATCAAACCTATCGCTATTTTAACCAGGATAATAAACCGGCTCCGGATATAAATTATGCTTTTCAATCGCTCGCTGTAAACCTGAGAGGTTTTATTCAAAATGCCGCCAATGGAAATAATGCTACCGTAATTAATAGTGAATTTAGATTGCCGGTTTTTACCACTTTTTTCAGCAAGCCTGTTAACAACGCATTTATTAGAAATTTTCAATTGATTCAGTTTGTTGACCTGGGAACAGCCTGGAACGGGGCATATAATAAATTGGCAAGGCCTTCCATTACCTATTCTGATCCCGGGGACCCTACCGTTCAGGTAAAAATTAAAGCGCCCGGCATAGGGCCATTCCTTGGGGGATATGGCTTTGGCGCCCGCAGCACGCTGCTGGGATATTTCTTAAAGGCAGATGCAGGCTGGCCAATGAATGGTTTTTTCAGGGGAAAACCAATCTGGTATTTTAGTATGGGATTAGATTTTTAATTGGCCTATCTGGTCTGACGGCCCCCGTCTGACCAGATATTATTTAAACAGCAGCAATTTTATTTTAGGTATAAAAATAATGCAGCCGATTATTAAAGATATAATGGCTGAAAATAATATTGCCGAAGCTGACATGTCTTTTATTTTTTTTATTGACAAATTGAAAGTAGGACAAACCATATTGCATAATTTTTCAATCGCAGAATTGATAATTTCAAAACTTAATACCACGGCAAAACAGATTAATATAATCATCCACTCCATTGAACTTATCGAAAAGTAAATGCCTGCACCAGATACCAATATTGCTATAATAAATTGAACCTGGAAATTTTTTTCATGCAAAAAACAATCTTTCAAACCATGTATAGCAAATAAAAAAGATTTTATAATTCTCATGATATTTTTTTTAAGGCAATGCTATGATGTAATTCTAATGCTTTGCAAAAATATTATAATCCTGAAACTACTTCGTTGATGATACTGCAAGCCTGTTTAATTTCATCATTTGTAATAGTAAGTGGTGGAACGATTCTTAAACATTGTGATGCAAATAAAAACCAATCGGTAAAAATACCTTTCTCAATAAGTGAGTCTATTACTTTTTTATTTTCATCAAAATCTTTAAACTCCAGCGTTATCATTAATCCACGGCTTCTTATGTTTTTTATTTTTGGATGATGAAGAATTTTAAGAAATAATTTTTCTTTTTCAAAAACCTCTTTGATAATATTTTCTTCTAATAAAAATTGCATGGCGGCGAGCCCGGCTGCACAGCATACAGGATGCCCGCCAAAAGTATTAATATGCCCCAACACCGGGTTGTTGGTAAGAGAATCCATGATTTTTTTATTTGCGATAAATGCCCCAAGGGGCATGCCGCCGCCAAGCGCTTTACCCAATAATAAAACATCAGGAATAATATCAAACTGTTCAAAAGCCCAAAGCGTCCCATTGCGCCCAAAGCCACATTGGATTTCATCGAGTACTAATAAAGTTCTGGTATCGGTACATTTTTTTCTTAACTCCTTCAGCCAATTTTTATCAGGCACAATTACTCCCGCTTCTGCCTGTATAGTTTCTAAAATGACACAGGCTGTTTGGGTTGAAATGGATTCAAGATCATCGAAAGAATTATAATTTAAATGCAAAATATCCGGCAATAAAGGGCGAAATGCATTCCTCCAATATTCATCGCCAATGATGCTTAATGATCCTTGCGTACTGCCATGATATGAATTTTTAAATGCGGCAATTTGTGTTCTTCCGGTATACCTCTTTGCCAATTTCATAGCGCCTTCAGTAGCCTCTGTGCCGGAAGCGGTAAAAAAAACTGAATTAAGAGAAGATGGCAAATGATCAATAAGCAGTTTTGCATAAGAAGTTTGGGGAGATAAAACCAATTCTCCATTGACCATTACATGCATAAAATTCTCCGCCTGTTTTTTTATGGCATCAATTACTTTTTTATTTCCGTGTCCGATATTACAAACGCTGATTCCGCCAATAAGATCAATGTATTCTTTCCCGTTAGCATCATACAACCTGCTGCCACTTGCTTTTACTATTTCCAATGCAAGCGGGTTGGGAGAGGTTTGCCCTATATGATTTAAAAATATCTGGCGGTTGGTCATAGACTACGTTATTGTATTTTTTAAATCAGGAAGGATTAAATTCTTATTTAATCACAACTGATTTTTCATGACTAATTGCTTATTCTCATCTAACACCTTCTTATACAAATTTTCATATTGAGGTACTATTTTATCAATATCAAATTTCAACGCTTGTTTCAATGCATTTTTTTTCATGATCTGAAATGCCATTTCATCAGAAAGAAGATCAATGATATTTTTACTCATATCATCTACATCACCGACGTTACTTAAAAAACCGGTAATCCCATTTATATTAACTTCAGGTAACCCTCCCACATTGGTTGAAATTACAGGAACCTCTGCTGCCATAGCTTCCAGGGCAACCAGCCCAAAGCTTTCATATTCGCTCGGCAAAAGGAAAAGATCGGAAATGGCCAGGATATCTTCCATTTGTTCCTGCCGGCCAAGAAATCTGATATCGGCATGGGCATCGCATTTTCTGCACAATCCTTCAATGAATGAACGCTCAGGGCCATCGCCTACCAGCAATAATTTTGAAGGAATCACCTTGTTCACTTTTTCAAAAGTATGCACCACATCATTTACCCTTTTTACTTTTCTGAAATTAGAAGCATGTAATAAAATTCTTTCATTGTTCGGAGCAATTATTTGTCTGAAAGGTGTAACCGGTTTTTTGTTGAATCTTTTGGCGTCAACAAAATTATAAATCACATCAATTTCTTTCTCTATTTTGAAATTGCTATAAGTTTCATCCCGAAGATTGTTTGATACAGCAGTAAGAGCGGCGCTTTCGTTCATCGAAAAAGTTACGACAGGCGAATACGTTTTATCTTTTCCTACCAAAGTGATATCAGTTCCATGCAGGGTTGTAATAACCGGTATATAAATTCCTTCTTTGGCAAGTATTTGTTTTGCCATATAGGCTGCAGATGCATGTGGTATAGCATAATGTACATGTAACAGTTCTACGTCATTATTCATGATTACGTCAACCATAGTGCTTGCCAAAGCGGTTTCATAAGGAGGATAATCAAAAAGCGGGTAGGTGGGAACACTTACCTCGTGATAAAAAATATTGGCATGGAACGCACCTAATCTAACGGGTTGCTGGTAGGTAATAAAATGAATGTTGTGTCCTTTCTCTGCAAGAGCCTTTCCTAATTCTGTGGCCAAAACTCCGCTTCCGCCAAATGTGGGATAGCAAACGATACCTATATTCATTGTAATACTTTTATAATTTGAAATCAATCTGAAGGCTGAATCCTGAAAATTTTAATTTGTGCGCAATTTACGACTTCTTTTAACTGTCGTTTTATCATTGATATCGTTAAATTTTTTCAATGGAAAGTTTATGTTTGTGAAAATATTACCCTAATGAAAAAAAATTTACGCACAGTATCACTTCTCTGATGGAACAATAACAGTAATATTGTTGATAAATCAGAAGAAGTTGGGGGAATGAATTTTATAAATAAATGATTTATATTAATAAACAAAATCGTAAATAAATTATGAAAAAAAGCCTGTTTGCCTTCGTTTGTTTTCTTTATGTGTCTGTGGCCTATTCGCAAAATAATGATTCGTTGATGGTGAAAAAAATTGTGGATGAAGTAATGACTGACGCTACTGCCTATTCTAATTTAAGAATGTTGTGTAAGCAAGTGGGGCCAAGGCTTTCAGGGTCAGCTAATTATTTAAAGGCAGTAAAACTTACACAGAAAATGCTGAAAAAGGCCGGTGCTGATACAGTGTATCTCCAGGAGTGTATGGTGCCGCATTGGGTTAGGGGCAATAAAGAGAAAGGAGAACTTATTCTTGCTGATGGGAAAAAAATTCCATTGCATCTAACAGCATTGGGGAATTCGGTTGCTACGCCTGCTAAAGGAATATCTGCCCCGGTAATTGAAATACGGAGCATGGCCGAATTGGCCAACCTGGCTTCGGTAATTAAAGGAAAAATTGTTTTTTTTAATTTCAAAATGAATCCTACTTATATCAATACCTTCCGGGCTTATGGTGAGAGCGGCGTTTCAAGAACACGCGGGCCTGCATTAGCATCGAAGTATGGAGCTGTTGGTGTTTTGGTAAGATCTCTGACCAATAATTTAAGTGATTATCCTCATACAGGGGTAACTATTTATAACGATTCATTTCCAAAAATTCCGGCAGTGGCTATCAGTACCAATGATGCTGAATATTTGAGTAAAGAACTAATGAAAAAAAAGGTAACAAAAGCCTGGTTCAGTACAGATTGTAAAATGCTGCCTGATGCAAAAGGATATAATGTGGTTGGGGAAATAAAAGGATCAGTATTTCCTGCTGAAATTATTACTGTTGGCGGGCACCTTGATAGTTGGGATCTTGCAGAAGGCGCGAATGACGATGGATCGGGTGTAACGCAAAGTATAGAAGTGCTGCGAACATTTAAAGCAATGGGAATACAGCCAAAACGCACAGTACGTGCGGTTCTGTTTGTGAATGAAGAAAATGGGGATCGTGGCGGAGAGGCTTACCTGGCAGAAGCGAAATCAAAAAATGAAAACCATATTTTTGCCCTTGAGAGTGATGCAGGTGGATTTACTCCCAGGGGGTTTAGCTTTGATGTAACTGCGGAACAATGGAATAAAATTTTGGGTTGGAAAAATTATTTTTATCATAGTGGAGTTTATGATTTTTCAAAAGGAGGAAGCGGGTCAGATGTTGGGCCTTTAAAGCAAATTGGCGCTGCGCTTGCGGGGCTCATTCCCGATTCACAACGCTACTTTGATATTCATCATGCAGCTACAGATGTTTTTGAAAATGTAAGTGAAAGAGAGTTGAATCTTGGCGCAGCAAATATGGCTGCTTTAATTTATTTGGTGAGTGAGTATGGAATGTAATGAAACGAAAATCATAAATGTTAAGTAGAAGAAATCCAAAAATCGCAATTCTTAAATCTATAATCAATTGAGTCATTTATTCACAACCGACAGTATCATTAGTTTTTTTATCCTTGTTATTCTTGAAATCGTTTTGGGTGTTGATAATGTAATTTTTGTAAGTATCATCATCAACAGGTTGCCAAAAGGAAAACATAAGAAAGCGAGGCTCGTATGGGTAATAATGGGAAGTGTGGTAAGAAGCCTTTTATTGCTTGGCCTTGGATGGCTGCTGTCGCAAAAAGGAATAGCAGTAGTAACCTTATTCGGCAAAGGATTTGATTTGGCAAGCATCGTTATGCTGGCAGGCGGCATTTTCCTTATTTACAAATCGGTGCACGAAATTCATCAAAAACTGGAAGGAGAGGATCCCGATATTGAAAAACCAAAGGGGAAGCAATTCTCTTTTACACAAGCTATTTTCCAGATATTGTTGGTGGATATGGTTTTTTCTTTTGACAGCATCATTACTGCCGGGGGCACAGCAAAACATGTGGAAATAATGATTGCCGCAGTTATTATTGCGATGATTGTGATGTTCGCTTTTAGTCCCGTCATTGCCGGATTTATTCATAATCATCCAACATTTAAGATGCTGGCTCTTTCTTTTTTAGTAATGATTGGACTTAGCCTGGTAATAGAAGGCTGGGCCTCTGAAAAAGCGGAAGACCTTCATTTGAAAAATTATATTTATTTCGGAATGGCTTTTTCATTTGTAGTGGAAATTTTAAATATGCTAATGATGAAAAAGCAAAACAGGAGAGTAGTACGTTTGGATGAGCCGGAGTATAAAGAATAATTTGTTATTCAATAACTCAATATTTTATTGAGTTATTTTAAAATTTCATCTCTTAAATTGCCTTGCTGAATATAGGTTGTGCGCCTTGTTGTGGAACCTGGGCCCGTAATAGATGCAGATCAAATGCCTTGCAGATATTCCTGATAAAATTTCTTCCTAAATTGGTAACGGTTAACCCGGTTACATCAAATTCAATTAATCCATCTGCTTCTAATTTTCTCAATTCTGGAAAACTATATTGCTGCAAAAGATCTAAATGTTCTTCATGGAAGGAGGTTTTTGCCTGGCAGGAAATATTTAATATATATTGGCGAAATGCCTGGTCTTCTTCATTTAAAAAATAACCCTTTGTAACTGGAAATTCATTGTTGTTTACCGATTCATAATAATCATGAAGTGCTTTATGATTTTGAGCAAACCCAATTCCTGAATCACTAATACTGGATACGCCAAGACCTAAAATCATATTTGTCTTTTGGGTAGTATAGCCCATGAAATTTCTATGAAGCCAACCTTCATTCCATGCTGTATACAAACTGTCAGAAGCTAAAGAAAAATGATCCATCCCAATATCCGTGTATCCATTGCTGGTAAATACGCTTTTTCCTATTTGATACAATTTCATTTTATCATCAGCAGTAGGCAGATCATTTTCATCAAACAAGCGCTGTCCACGGCTGGTCCATGGAACGTGAGCATAACTGTAAAAAGCAACACGGTCCGGCTTTAAACTAATGGATTGTAAGATTGTTTTTTCAATACTTTCCGCAGTTTGCATAGGCAACCCATATATCAAATCAAAATTCACGGAATCATATCCAATAGCTCTGGCATTTTCAACGGCAAGCTTTACTTTCTCGAATGGCTGGATCCTGTTGATGATGTGCTGCACTTTAGCATCATGATCCTGCACACCATAGCTCACTCTGCGAAAACCAAGATCATATAAAGCTTGTAAATGTTCCCTGGTAGTATTGTTGGGATGGCCTTCCACACCAAATTCATGTTGCGGATGAATCGTTGCGTTTTTAAACAGACCGTTTAATAATTTTTGCAAATTTTCAGGTGAAAAAAAAGTGGGTGTTCCGCCTCCTAAATGTAGTTCACGGATCACAGGTTTTTCGCCCATGATGGCTACATACATTTCCCATTCTTTTATAATAGTTTCCAAATAAAGGGATTCCACATTGTGGTTGGTTGTAATTTTTTTATTGCAACCACAATAGGTACATAATGATTCGCAGAAAGGTAAATGAAGATATAGGCTGATTCCTTCAGCGCTATTATGTTTCAAAAACTGTTTTTGAAATAATTGTATCCAGTTTGAAACATTTATGCTCTCGTTCCAAAACGGAACTGTAGGATAGCTGGTGTATCTTGGAACCGGAACGTTGTATTTCTTCAAAAGATTAAAATCTACCTGCATCTTAATTCATTTAGTTACAAAGCTATATTTACTTATAAGAATAAAATATGAGCATCATCAGTTTTACATTTCTTAGTGTCATCAAATCTTCATTTTTTTAAACTATAAAGTTGGTATAGTAAAAAAGTGGCCCATTTCAGTAATAAGAATTGGAAGCTAAAATCTTCTTTACAATTCCTGGGCCTTCATAAATAAATCCCGTCCATACCTGCACCAGGCTTGCACCCCGTTGAAATTTTTCATTTGCATCCGAAGCAGTAAAAATTCCTCCGCTACTGATTATGGGAATGTTCGTTTTGTTATGAATATAATTGGTTATTTCGTTAGATTTTTCATTCAAAGGTTTTCCACTCAGGCCTCCAGCTCCCATTTTATTGATTTTATTTTCAGGAGTAATTAAATGGTCGCGGCTAATGGTTGTGTTAGCAGCTACCAGCCCATCTAAATTAATTTCCACAGCAAGATCAATAATGTCATCCAGCTCATTTTGGCTAAGATCAGGCGATATTTTTAAGAGCAATGGCCTTTGAGAATTTTTTGTTTTATTAATATCCTGCAGGTGGCAGAGGATTTTTCGTAAAGAGTCTTTCTGTTGCAGATCCCTTAATCCTGGCGTGTTTGGCGAACTTACATTTACCACAAAATAATCAACTACTTCGTGTAATTCATTAAAGCATATTTCATAATCTTTCCAGGCATCTTCATTAGGTGTCACTTTATTTTTACCAATATTGCCACCGATAATAAGGGATGAATACGGATTTTGTTTTTTGAATTTTCTTATTCTTTCTGCCACTTTTTTTACGCCATCATTATTAAAACCCATCCTGTTGATTAATGCTTTATCTTTTGGCAAACGAAATAATCTTGGTTTGGGATTTCCTTTCTGTGGCAAAGGCGTTACAGTTCCTGTTTCTACAAAGCCGAATCCTAATGTTTCTAATACATTTAAATATTTCGCGTTTTTATCAAAACCGGCTGCAAGGCCAACAGGATTAGAAAAGGTAAGCCCGAAAATTTCCCTGGATAAATTTTTTCCAACAGGATTAAATTGTTTCTTCAGAAATTTCTTCAAAAAAGTGAATTTGCAAAAGAAAATAAGCATGTTCATGGAAAAATAATGCACTTCTTCCGCATCGAACCAAAATAAAATTTTACGAATTAGATTATACATGTTGGCAGCGAAGATAATGATTGATTTTTTTTAAGAAAACAAAACAAGGATCACGTAATTGGAGGAAGTTCTGCATAATGTACTTCTTTTTGCGGCTCATCATCTGTTCTGAAATTTTTGGATAAGGTGTGGATGCTCATTAACTCTGACGGTATTTGATATGAGGCAATTTCCTGGATTCTTTTATCAGGAATATTATCACTTATCCATTCAGCAGCCAGGATTTCTGGTAAAATGGTTGGCATTCTTTTTTTCTTATTATGAACTTGTCCCATTACAGAATTAGCCTTTGTGGTTACAATGGTGAATGTGTCAAAAGTTTCACCGGTTTGTTGGTCTGTCCATGGTTGCCATAAACCAGCCATATAAAAATATTCTTTACCGGGTAAATGAATAAAATAAGGATAAGCAATTTCTTTTTTTTCACCGATAGGTTTATAATGCCTCCATTCGTAAAAGCCGGATGATAAAACAAGGCAACGTCGTTTTAAAGAAGCATCATAAAACATTTTGCTTTGTAAAATAGTTTCAGATTTTGCATTAAGGGTTGAAAATTGTTTTCTGAATGTACCTAATTCTTCAGTGTTTTTTATCCAGGGAGGAATAAAACCCCATTGAGCCATTTCAATTTCAAAGTCTTTGCAATGCGCTACAGGTTTGAGTATTGGCCATTTTGCATAATCAAAACCATTTTGAATGGGTTTTAATAATTGGTAATTGCTTATTTCTTTTTGTATTTCTAAAAGCTTTAGAAAATTAATCTTAGCTACTTTGATGCTATTATAATAACACATGGAATTTTATAAAATTTTATTCCGTATCATATCTTTCCACACTTTCAATTCCCGGTAAATTTTTCAGATTTTTTACCAGGTCTTCCAATTCATCTTTATCATGTACATATACTTTTACATTTCCTTCAAACAAACCTTCTTTCGCTTCGATGGTAAGCGCATTTATATTAATCTTTAAAGTACCGCTTATAAGGTTGGTGATTTTATTGATAACTCCTACATCATCCAATCCGACAATTTTTATACCGGTTAAAAAAGATATTTCTTTATTTTTTACCCATTTGGTTTTCACTACCCTATGGCCATAATGGGAGAGTAATCTTGCTGCATTGGGGCAATTGGTCCTGTGAATTTTTAAACCTTCTCCCTGCGTAATAAATCCAAATACATCATCACCCGGAATGGGTTTGCAACAATTAGCCAAAGTGTACATAATCTTATCGCTGCTTTCGCCAAAGATGATAAGCTCCGTATCTTTTTTATTATGATTTTTTTGAGGTAGTTCGCTTTTTTCCTCAATGAGGGTTTTAATAATTTTTGGCGCTGAAATTTTATCGCCTAATACCTGGAATTCCTTTAGCTCTTTAAGATCAATTTTTTTAACGGCGATATCATACAAAAGATCGAGCGAAGAATTTAGTTTGTAATAAGTAGCTATTTCATCCAGGTTCGATTGATTCATTGAAACACCCATACCATCTAATTTTCGATGGAGAATAATTTTTCCTTCTTCTGCAATAGTTCTTTTTTCTTCTTTTAATGAATCTTTTATTTTCGATTTGGCTTTGGTGGTTACTACCAATTTGAGCCATTCGCTTTTTGGTTTTTGCTTGGTAGAGGTGATGATTTCTACCTGGTCGCCGCTACGTAATGTATGCCCAATGGGTACTAACTTGTGATTCACTTTTGCGCCAATGCATTTTTCGCCTACTGCAGTATGCACCGCAAAAGCAAAATCCAGCGCAGAAGCCCCGCTGGGCAACATTTTTACATCTCCTTTTGGAGTATAAACATATATTTCTTCTGCTAAAAAAGATACTTTAAAATCCTGTAGAAAATCAATTGAATTGGTATCCTGGCTGGCCAGCATATCGCGAATTTGCTGAAACCATTTATCAAACCGGTTTTCTTCGGTAGTACCTTCTTTATATTTCCAATGAGCTGCCAATCCTTTCTCTGCAATGTCATTCATTCGCTTGGTTCGTATCTGCACCTCTACCCATTTACCCTGTGGCCCCATCACGGTTGTGTGCAATGCTTCATATCCATTACTTTTTGGATTACTCAGCCAATCGCGCAGCCGTTCCGGTGCAGGGTTGTATTCGTCTGTAACCAAACTGTACACTTTCCAGCAATCTTCCTTTTCTCTTTCCGGTGGAGAGTTCAAAATAATTCTGATCGCAAAAAGATCATATACCTCATCAAATGAAATACCTTTCTTTTTCATTTTATTCCAGATAGAATGAATGCTTTTTGGTCTTCCATAAATTTCAAAGTCGAATTTCCCGGTTATTAATTTTTCTTTAACTGGCCTTATAAAATCATTGATGTAGCGTGTGCGGTCCCTTTTTGTTTTTTCTAATTTTTGAGCAATATACCGGTAACTGTCAGGCTCCATGTACTTCATGGAAAGGTCTTCCAATTCAGTCTTAATAGTGTAAAGCCCCATTCGATGTGCAAGCGGCGCATATACATAAACTGTTTCAGAAGCGATTTTCAATTGCTTTTCACGCTTCATGCTGTCAAGCGTGCGCATGTTATGAAGGCGATCTGCAAGCTTAATTAATATTACACGAGGATCATCTGTAAGTGTTAGTAAAATCTTTTTAAAATTTTCAGCTTGCTGCGATGAATTGGCATCAAGTACATTCGAAATTTTAGTAAGCCCATCTACAATCTTGGCTATTTCTGAACCAAATTCCCTTTTTACCACATCAATCGTAATGTCGGTATCTTCCACCGTATCGTGTAGTAAAGCGCAAATTGTACTACGCACACCCAGCCCAATTTCTTCTACACAAATCATGGCTACAGCTAATGGATGCAAAATGTACGGTTCACCACTTTTACGTCGTGTGTTTTTGTGAGCTTCTACTGCCATTTCAAATGCTACTCTTACATGTTCCTTATCTCCCGGTTTTAATTTTGATTTTAGCGTTCTTAGTAATGCACGGTATTTTCGAAGAATTTCTTTTTTTTCTTCCTCGTCGTTCATTGTATATTTCGGAATGTCAAGTGTGGTTTCCATGAATTACGAATTTACATAAGAAAAGATTACACCTTGCCTCTAATGGAGAAAATTGAGAATTTATTAATTTTTATTAATTATTTTCTCTTTAGTGGGTAGTGCTTATTATTTTATCAAAAAATCCATTACTTTTGCCGCCCCAAAAGCGCATGTGGTGAAATTGGTAGACACGTCAGACTTAGGATCTGATGCCGCAAGGTGTGGGGGTTCGAGTCCCTCCATGCGCACT
>DATCMY010000158.1:0-6271 GCA_036565505.1 Hanamia sp. | reverse complement strand
GCGTAGATGTATCCATAGAAGCAGTTGGCTTACCCGGCACTTTCGACATATGCCAGAAAATTGTTCGCCCCGGGGGCCACATTGCTAACGTGGGTGTACACGGGCATTCTGTAGATCTGCAACTCCAAAACCTCTGGATTCAGAACATCACATTAACTACCGGCCTCGTAAATACAAATACAATCCCTATGTTGTTAAAAACGGTTTCGTCAGGAAAAATAGCGCCAACTAAATTAATAACACATCATTTTAAACTGGATGAAATAATGCGTGCTTACGAAGTATTTGGTAATGCTTCAAAAGAAAAAGCGATGAAAGTAATATTGACCAATAAATAAAATCAACAATAAAAAAGAAATCGGGAATCCGGAATTAAAGTTTGTTACCTTCTCCTGGAAAAATAATAGCAGGCTTAAATGATTTTGCTTCTTCGAAATCTATTTGGGCATAGGATATTATAATGACAACATCTCCTTCAGCGCCTTTTCTTGCTGCAGGCCCGTTTAAACAAACAACTCCACTTCCTCTTTTTCCCTTGATGAGGTAAGTTTCGAGGCGTTCTCCATTATTGACATTAACAACAGTAATCTTTTCATTTTCAATTAGATTCGCTGCCTCCATAAGGTCCTCATCGAGAGTAAGACTGCCTACATAATTTAAATTTGCTTCAGTTATTATAACTCTGTGAACTTTTGATTTAAGTATTTCTATTAGCATTTTGCAAAATTAGTAATTAACGGCTTTTGATCTCAACACAAATTTTGAATCTTAAAATAAAGAAAAGAAAGCCAGATTTTTTGTATTAATAAAATGCTTGCTGTATACATTTCATTTCATTACCCATTTCACTTTTTCTTGTATGGGTTGCCTTTTAGTTAAAGAATTAGTTGGATTGGCAATATAGCCAATGTAAAAAAATCCAAGCAACTTATCATCGGAACCCAAATCAAAATAAGCTTTGGCTTCTTCAAAATAAGTTATTCCACCAGTAGATAAATAACCTCCAATGCCATAAGCCGTAAGGGTTAAATACATATTTTCAATAGCACAGGCGGTGGCTATTATTTCTTCAACTTCAGGCAATTTTTTCTCTTCATTTCTTTTCATGCCAATGGCGATCACATGCGATGACATCAATGGATGTTCAGCGAGATTTTTAAGTTTTGCTTCTTTAAATTTATCACCGGCATATTGGGTATAGATTTCTAACTGCAATTTTGAAAAGTGCTGTAACCCTTCCCCGGAAAATACAGTAAAACGCCATGGTTCAGTATGCTTGTGATTGGGAGCCCTATTGGCATTCTCCAATATTTGCCATATAATTTCATCAGGCACTGCTTTACCTTTTATAAATCCATTAGGGAATACGCTATGCCTGCTTTGTATGATTGAGTTAAATTGATCTGCATTATAATTGGTTTCCATTCTTATTTATTTTCTAAATGACTCATTTTTTTGAAAAGCAAATGTACAAAGGAGGTATTGCAATCGGGAATAACCTTTTGATATAATAATTTCGCTTCAATACCCTTATTTTTTATGGAAATACAGATTTTAATTTACTTATCCTAAAAAATTTATTTGTTTAATAAAAATACCTATCGTAATATTGCGATTGAAATTTAAAATCATGGGAGCCACTAAATCAGAAGAATTCACTTTAAAAGACAATCGCATTGCGAAATATGCCAAAGCTCTTTCTCACCCGGCAAGAATTGCCATTTTAAAATTATTGATACAACAGCAGGTCTGCATGTGCGGAGATATTGTTGATGAACTTCCACTCTCTCAAAGCACGGTATCACAGCATTTAAAGGAATTAAAAGAAGCTGGTTTGATAAAAGGTGATATTGAAGGATCAAAGGTTTGCTACTGCATTGATGAAAAAGAATGGAAGGAAGCCAAATTAAGATTAGCTCAGCTTTTTGATTCGTTCAAAGGGCCCGACCAATGTTGCTGATTATCTTCTAATACAATCGAATTATTACGATAACAATAAAATATAAAACAATGGAAACAGAAAATGATTTAAAAGAAATAGTAAGGCAAAAATATTCAGAAATCGCTTTACAGGATAAAGAAACCAATTCATCTTCCTGCTGTGGCGCGGGTGGCTGCAGCACAGAAGTATATAATATTATGTCTGAAGATTATAACCAATTGGAAGGATATAATCCGGATGCGGATCTGGGTTTAGGTTGCGGACTTCCAACACAATTT
The DNA here is from genome assembly GCA_036565505.1 of Hanamia sp. GTDB lineage: Bacteria > Bacteroidota > Bacteroidia > Chitinophagales > Chitinophagaceae > Ginsengibacter. Next base: position 4,051 of record DATCMY010000158.1, on the reverse strand, counting down.
GCCAGGATTAAAAAAGGAGATGTAGTTATTGATTTAGGAAGCGGTGCGGGTAATGATGCTTTTGTTGCCAGGCATGAAACGGGCGATTCCGGGAAAGTAATCGGAATAGATTTCACCCCGGCTATGATAGAAAAAGCAAGAAACAATGCGGAATTAAGAGGATTCAATAATGTAGAATTCAGGCAAGGCGATATCGAAAAAATGCCTGTTACTTCCAATATTGCAGATGTAATAGTTAGTAATTGTGTTTTGAATCTTGTTCCAAATAAAGACGCTGTCATTAAAGAAATTTACAGAGTTTTAAAACCGGGCGGCCACTTTAGTATATCTGATATTGTATTGGTAGGTCAATTACCCGCCAATATAAAAAATGCGGCAGAAATGTATGCAGGCTGCGTTTCAGGAGCCATTCAAAAACAAGTGTATTTAGAATTAATAGAAACTAATGGTTTTGCCAATATTAATATTCAAAAAGAAAAAGAAATCATCATCCCGGATGATATTTTACAAAATTATTTATCAGAAAGCGAGATTGCCTCATTTAAAAATTCCGGAACCGGCATATTCAGTTTAACGGTCTATGCTGAAAACCCTTTGGCAGAAAAAGAAGCTTGTAGTAGACCGGGATGTTGTAATTAATTTTAGAATAATTGATATGATAATTTTAGATAAAATTCTGCCTTCAGATTGGAAGGCGGTGAAACAAATTTATAAAGAAGGTATTGCCACAGGCAATGCGACTTTTCAGCAAGAAGCACCCGAATGGGAAGAATGGGATAATAGCCACCTTCAGCATAGCAGGATTATAGCGAAAGAAAATGGCACAATACTAGGCTGGGCCGCTCTTACGCCGGTTTCAGGAAGATGCGTGTATGCAGGTGTTGCCGAAGTGAGCGTATATGTTAGTGATAAAGCAAGAGGCAAAGGATTAGGGAAACAATTATTAAAAAAGCTTATTGAAGAAAGTGAAGCGAATAATATCTGGACCTTGCAGGCAGGTATTTTTCCTGAAAATATTCCAAGCATAAAAATCCATGAAGATGGCGGTTTTCATATTTTAGGAACAAGGGAAAGAATAGGCCAAATGAATGGAATCTGGAGAGATACAATTTTAATGGAAAGGAGGAGTAAAATAGTTGGCATTTAAAAATAAATTATAATGACAGCAAACAATTGCGCACCTGCTAATGAAAGAAAGAAATTAAGTTTCTTAGACAGGTACTTAACGCTATGGATATTTTTAGCCATGTTGATTGGCGTATCTATCGGCTATTTCTTTCCATCATCTTCAACATTTATTAATTCATTTTCAACAGGTACCACCAATATTCCTTTGGCTATCGGTTTGATCCTGATGATGTATCCGCCATTTGCAAAAGTGAAGTATGATAAGATGCATGAAGTTTTTAAAAACACAAAAGTATTAGCTGTATCATTATTCCTTAACTGGGTCATTGGACCTGTTTTAATGTTTTTACTCGCAATTATTTTTTTACATGGCTACCCGGAATATATGACAGGCCTTATTCTCATTGGCCTTGCCCGTTGTATAGCTATGGTAATAGTATGGAATGAATTAGCCGAAGGCAGCCGTGAATATGCAGCGGGCCTTGTTGCTTTGAACAGTATTTTCCAGGTATTATTATACAGTGTGTATGCTTATGTTTTTATAACCATACTTCCACCATTATTCGGCATTTCAGGATCAATAGTTGATATCACCATCAGCCAGATTGCAAAAAGTGTTGCTATCTATCTTGGGATTCCTTTTGCAGCAGGTTTTCTCACAAGGTTTATTTTATTAAAATTTAAAAGTGAAGATTGGTATCAAAACAAATTTGTTCCGCTTATTTCTCCCATAACCCTGATAGCACTGCTTTTCACGATAGTTGTGATGTTCAGTTTAAAAGGCGAACTGATAGTTCAGATACCCATGGACGTAATACGAATTGCAATACCATTAGTAATTTATTTTGCCATCATGTTTTTTGTCAGCTTCTTTATTGGCAAAAAAATGGGCGCAGATTATTCAACCAATACCTCTATTGCTTTTACCGCGGCAGGAAACAATTTTGAATTGGCAATTGCTGTAGCTATCGGTGTATTTGGTATCAATTCAGGCCAGGCATTTGCCGGCGTAATCGGGCCGTTGGTGGAAGTGCCCGCATTAATATCTTTAGTAAATGTGGCCTTCTGGTTAAGAAGAAAATATTATAGCAAGCCTGGTCAGACGGAGTCAGCCAGGCCAGTAAAAAAATAAAAAACTATTCAAATGAAAATTGCCCTTTTTAGTGATATACATGCCAACCTCCCTGCATTGGAAGCCTGTTTTAAAAGTATAGAGGAACAAAAACCAGATGCTGTTTATTGCCTGGGCGATTTAGTGGGGTATAACATTTGGCCGAATGAAGTAGTTAACGAAATTAGAAAAAGAGGCATCCCCACCATTGCGGGAAATTATGATTTTGGTATCGGCAGAATGAGCAATGAATGTGGCTGTGCCTATAAAACAGAACCTGAAAAAGATATGGGAAAAATTTCCATTTCTTTTACCAACTCTATATTGAAAGATGAAGAAAGAAAATATTTAAGAACACTGCCCGCACATATAAAAGCAGAGTTTCAATTAAATGAAGATAAGCTCAATTTATTGTTAGTGCATGGTAGCCCCAGAAAAATCAATGAATATTTGTTTGAAGACAGGGAAGAGAAAAGCTTAATGAGAATAATGGAAAGTACAGATGCAGACATCATGTGTTTTGGCCACACCCACAAACCCTATCACAGAATTTTACCAACTACGCATGAGGAAAACCCTCATTACCGCCATGCGATAAATATCGGCTCGGTGGGTAAACCAAAAGATGGAAATCCACAAGGTTGTTATGCAATGCTTACAATCAATGATAACAGCAGCATCTTAAAAAAAGATTCCATACAGGTTGAATTTATCAGGTTTAATTATGATGTGGAAAAAGCAGCTAAAGCAATTGAAGAATGTGAATTACCCAATGAATATGCTGATATGTTGAGAAGAGGATATTAAACATTCCACGAATTACAAATTTAATTACCAAAATAAAACTATTAGAATCAGCAGATAAGGCTTTTGAATAACAGAAGTAGAAATACATGGGCTGAAACCATCGGCGATGAAGTGATCACAACGGCTCTATTGGATCGTCTTTTATATCGCTGTGAAATCATTAAATTAAGCGGGGAAAGCTACCGCATGAAACACCGAAAAACAATCTTTGAAAAAGCAAAATAATTTTCTTTAATTTTAACTCAGATCATGCATCCAAAGACCCAAATTGCTGTACATCCTTATTTACCGAAAACTGTACATTGCTACTTACCGACTACACCCCTCAAGATTTTTAGGCGGAAAACCAAATTCTAATTCAAAAATATTGATTAACATAATGGAATCACATAATAGAAAAAAAGTGGAATATTCTGGAGAAATTACTTCTAAAGATGAAATCAAATTGCAAACAAAAAATAATCAAAATAAAGGATCCGAAACAACTATTATTTACAAAAAACTATAGTGATGGTGTATTTCTTTTAATTCAGACACTGTGGACAACAACCGTGGTGGTGGGGGATTAAACTTCAGATATTTGAGTAAAAACGATCAAATTTTTGCCTCAATTGTTGATCGACTTGCAAATCATTCAAATAGTTTTGGAAATCATTTTTTATGTCTTTTAGAAATTCCTTGGTATTGATTTTAATATCTCCGCTCTGAAATTCAAGGCTTTCGCTAAACTGATTGTTAATAATAACTCTTCCTCCTACCATGCCATTATGAAATAGTCCGCATCTTGCTTCTTTATAAAAATGATTTAAATCAGTATTTTGATATTTGTTTGGATATATCCTGTTAACCGCTGAAACGAAGAAGTCACCACTATTCCTATTACTTCTTTGACCTCTTCTATATTGTTCTATTCCCTCTAAATAAGACAAACAAATCATCAGCACAATAAACCCTTTATTCTTATTTTTATACTCGGACAGATTAGTTGCCGGAATTAGAAACCAA
>DATCMY010000157.1:0-8503 GCA_036565505.1 Hanamia sp. | reverse complement strand
CCATAAGGCACTGCATAATTTGGCTGTAAAGTATGCAGCGGTGCAGTAACATCGTTGCCTTTTGGATTTTGTGCTGACAATGAATTGCAAAAAATAACAAATAAAAAAAAGAATATTTTATTCATGGTATCACTTTTTTTTAATAAAAAAAAGACAGGTGGTTATCCTGTCTTTTTATTTCTAATTAAATTAATATTTTATATTTTATATTCTTAAAAAATTTCAACACTACATAATGCCCGTGATTATTAAATGCTATTGCCATTTAAAAGGGAAGAACCAATCTTTACCTAAGAGCTTTGTTCTTGCCTGGTTTGCAGCACCTGCAGATAAACCTGATTTACGTAACTTATCATAAATTTTATCAGCAATAAAAGATGGATCATTTCTTCTTATAGCAACTCTTAAAAGATCGGACCAGCGCTCACCTTCATAAGCCAATTCCAAAGCATCTTCATTGATGATCATATTTTCCACATTTGTGATACTATCTGTTGTTGGCAACACTACTTGTTTTACACCAGCTCTACCGCGTATTCCGCTATTTCTGTACCAGGGCTGCCTGAAATTTGTAAAGGGAGAAGCATCAAAACGTCCATCAAAATTATAAGGATCAGGAAGAAATGTTTGTTCAATATTCCTATTATCCCTGGCTGTGCCCCCACTATGAAACGGATCATAATGATATGTAATTCCATAGTTTGTTAAAGCATACGCTAAAAACGGGTGACCTGAACGATTAGCTGCTTCAGCATAATGAAGATGAAGTGTTGCCGCCCTGGCTAAAAACCATTTACCCTGCTCTGCAAGAATGTTTAGCGGCAAATTAGGAGCATCGGCTGTACCGGCAACTAAATAATTATAAAGGAACTTCATAATAACAGGCTGCCCGCCAATGAATTTATAAGTAAAAGGAAAGCCCCTTGAATCAAAAGGAAAATTATCAATATAAGTATTTGGCGTAGGCGTTACAACGGGTGGACCTAAAGACCCACTTGAACCAGCTGTAGTAATTACCTGCGTTTGGCTGTTCCAGTTATCAATAGCCTGTTGGGAAGGTTGTACTAAATAGCTGCCGCCAATGGGAGAAAAAAGATCGATGAATGGATCCGTTGGAGAAAACTTTGAATCAAATGGAAGCACCCATATCCACTCAAAGCCAAACTCAGCATCAGTAAATGGTCTTTCAAATAAATTTCTCCAGCTATTACCCGTATAGAGAAGTGAGCTAAAATCCTGTGCCCTTCCATAACTTATACTGGCTAAACCCGGGGCAATAGCTCCATTAGATATACGGTATTGGTTGTAATATACTGTACCTGCACCGGCCGGAACAGGCGCATTCCCTTGTATATTCATTACCCTGTTAAAGCGATCTGCTGCTTTATCATATAGCCCTTCCCATAAGTACAGATCTCCCAACAATATATTTTTATTAATAAAGAATTTTGATGTGGGATATCCATCAACTGTAGTTGCGAGGTTAGTTCCGGAAGGGTAATCACTTAAAAAAGGAAGTGCTTCAGTAAATGCAGTAAGAGAATCCAGCACCTGTTTTAAAGGTAGAATAGGAAACTTACTTGCATCATGAAGATCTGCTACAGAAATTAATGGTGTGGTTATATAAGGTATGTTACCAAAATGAATGGCTAATTGTAAATAAACCCATGAGCGAATTGCAGCAATATCTGAATAACGCTGATTATACTCATCTACCTTAAATTTACTTTGCTGCAACATGATGTTGAAATTGTACATGGCATCGTTACAATTTAATATCACATCGTAAAAAGGTTGCGGATTTATATAGGGATTATCCGCTGTAACCGTATGCTCACTCAATTGACGAAGATATTTGTCAGAATTTGTGGTAATATCCATCAGGTCTGCTCTAAGTTCATTCCAGAGTTCATATTGTTTAGCCAGCTTTAATACCTTGCCATAAATCCCGATTACGGCAGCATCTGCATCATTCACATTACGGTATGCCTGGGTTTGATCAACTGCAGTTTGTGGTAAAACATCAAATGTTTTTTTACAAGAAGTGACTGTAAAAATGCATATCGTTACGCTCAATAATCTTAAAATTCCAGAAGTTATAATTTTCATTTTATATCAATCTTTAATTATTTAATTAATCATTTATAGTCCTATCCGTAAACCTAATTGTACTGACTTAACAAGGGGTTCAAGTGTATTATCAACACCCTGGGTAAAGATGCTTTCGCCTGCGCTAAATTCCGGATCGTATCCTTTGTATTTAGTAAAGGTGAAAATATTATTTCCTGTTAGATACACTACTGCATATTTAAATCCACGCTGTTTTTTAAATAACATATTATACGAAAGGGTTACTGTTCTTAAGCGGAGATAAGAGCCATCTTCTATCCACCTGTCAGAAAAACGGCTGTTTCCCATTGGATCACCAAATGTTGCTTTGGGAATGTTTGTAGCATCACCATTACTTCTCCACCTGTTAAGCACTGCCGTGGTTTGATTATTATAGCCTGACTCTGCTTCTAACTGGTTGCGGGTATAATTATAAAGATCATTTCCTTTTACAAAAGTTAGTAAAGCCTCTAAAGAAAATCTTTTATATTCAAAACGGTTGCTGATGGCACCAAAAAAATCAGGATTTGGATTGCCAATTATCTGCCTGTCGTTCTCATCAATTATGTGATCATTATTTACATCAATAAAACGAACATCGCCGCCTTTAAATCCAACCAACGAACCATCTGCTTTTTTTATTGAAAGATTTTCCTGCGCTGCAACATTATCTGAAACAAATACACCATTGGTTTTGTATCCATAAAAAAGATTAGGGACATTATCAATGCCCGTAATGTATGTTGCGCCGGCAAAAGTTGTAAGAAAATTATTTACAGGAAGCCTCTCTATTTTAGAAGTGCTTTTGGCGATATTAAATCCGAGGTCCCATTTAAATGTTTTGTTTATTACTCTTGCATTTACAGATGCTTCTACTCCCTGTGTTTTCATTGCACCTGAATTAGACACAACAGTGGATGAAGTTGAACCTGCTGCAACAGGAATTGATTCGTAAACAAGCATCTTATCAATTTTATTTTGATAAGCATCAATACTAAAACTTAATCTTTCATTTAATACTGCAGCATCTAAGCCAACATTTAATTTTTTTACCTGTTCCCATTGAAGCTGATCGTTGGCAAAGCCCGATCTTACAAGCCCCTGTAACCCTAAAAGATTTTGAGAAACATAAGTTTGCCTTGCTGTATAATTTCCGATATCATCATTTCCTGATAAACCATAAGAAGCCCTCAATTTTAAAAGATCAAAAAAACTGCCCTTTATAAATTTTTCAGAAGAAATTAACCAGGCTCCGGCAATAGATGGAAGTACGGCGAATTTATTGCCGCCGACAGATAGTGCGCCAGGAATATTTTTACCAAATCTTGATGAGCCATCCATCGCTACGTTAAATGATAAAATATATTTATCTGCGTAACTATAATCAGTACCAAAATAAGTATTGAGCCATGTTGATTCACCTATTGAACCACCTATTGACCGTAAAGTATTTTGTCCGTATTGTATACTTGTTAACTGGTCTATGGGTGAATTATATCCTAAGCCGTAATCCTGTTCTGCTTTGCTTTTAAGATACCTTAATCCAACCTGCGCAGAAAGATTATTTACGTTATTGAATCTTTTACTAAAAGATAATTTGGTATCATTATATAAAGAAAAAAATGATTTAACTAAAGAACCCGAGCGGCTTAGTGCTATATCAGAAGTTAAAGTGTCAGTTGTAACTCCTTTGCGTGGAATAAAAAATTTATCGCGGACCTTATCATAAACTATCCCCACTGTTGTAGAAAGTGTAAATGATTTGGACAACTGGTAGTTAAATCCAATGGCTCCTAAAAACCTGTAGTTCCTTGAAAGGCCATAAGCATTATCAGTTAGTACCGAAGGGTTACTGATATTAAATGTATCCCTGTCTGCCAGTGTTGGTGATTCAATACCCTGATCGGATACTTCTTTATAACGCAGGAAAGGTGATTTTACCAGTGTCAGGAATATCGGGTTTGTCTTATAAGCTGTACCCTCATCCCTGATATTTTGCTCATTGTATGTAAAGCTTAGATCAGTAGTTGCAGTCATCCGCTTGCTAAGATTCAGATCGCCATTAAAACGCATGTTATACCTGCTTAGATCTGTGTTCTTAACTAAGCCGCCATTCTTCATGTACCCCAATGAAAGTGCATATTTTGCAATGTTATCACCACCGGCAACTTTAAGATAAATATTCTTTGTTGAACTGGTTTTTAAAACCATATCCTGCCAATCCGTATTATTGTGATACCTGTAATAATCCTTGTTAGTGGGATTATCATTCATATAAGGCTGTGCCTGTATTTGAGCAGTTGTTAACCCCTGTGATTTTAATACATCAGAAAGATATATCCTGTAATCTACAGCACCCAAAACCGGCAATTTATCAGGAGTAAAATTGCTACCTCCTGAAATGGCAAAGTCTATTTTGGTACCTAATTCTTTTGCACGAATGGTTGTAATTATTATCACACCATTGGCGCCTTTGGTTCCATAAGTGGAAGAGCCATCTTTTATCACGGTTATATTATCAATATCTCTGGCGTCAATAGTTGATAAAGGATCAGTATAATGGCCGGCGATAATACTTCCATAATCTGCATTATCAAAAATCACTCCGTCAACAATAATCAGTGGTTGGTTGGTTGCATATAAAGAAGATATTCCTCTTAAAAACATTGTTGCTCCAATGTTAGGAGTGCCTGAACGCCTGGTAGCATTTAACCCAGCTACACGGCCTTGTAAGTAAGTGGAAGGTGTTTCAATGATCTTACTAAAATTACCATCAGTTTGTACAGATGTTACTGCGTAAGGTATCTGGCTTTTTATAACTGGTCCGGCAGGCAGATTAGCAAGATCATAAAAAGATGTATAAGTATCCTCATATAAACTTGCGGTAATTTTGGTATTTCCTTTTAAAGCTATTTGTTTTGTTTGAAATCCATCACCTTCTAAAAGTATAGAAACACCCAATGATGGAACCCTTAAAGTAAATAAACCCGCGCTATCAGTTATTGCAGCCGAATAATCATTATAAGTAGCCCTAATGCCACTTAAGCTTTTGCCTGTAACAGCATCTTTAACCGTTCCGGAAACAGTTAATGTATCTCCTGAAGGATGCAGGTTAATAACAACTACCGAATCTTTATCCTGGGCTTGCAGGCTACAATACATCAGAAGAAGTAATGAGCCTATTAATATTTTTGATAACTGCATATTATTTATAATTGATCTATTTTAAAGTTTATGGTACCGGAACTAACCTGATATAATCTAATACACTTGGTGTATTTGTAGCAACACCGTTTACTCCACTTTGTATCAATCTCATCTCCAATGTTCCAAATATTGTTGATGTAAATTGTCCAAGCAAAACTTCGTTATATGCACCTGCAGCAGTACTTAAGGGAACATTATATTGGAATCTGGAAAGTGCAGTATATATCGGTGGTGAATCAGAAACTACATAATTGACGCTTATATTTTGTATTACAGCAGCGGTTGAAAAATCATTTACCGCTCTTGCATAAACATTGTATTTCATTGAAGGCATTCCAGCAAGCCTGTAATAAGAATAGAAACCAATTACACCGGTACCGGTAATATTTGTAGCAGTTATATATATATCAGTATAATTTAAACCTGTAACCGGATCCTTCCTTATCCGGGTAAGATTGATATTACCGGTTTTATCAGTTCTGGAGAATCCTGCAGGATTCTCTCCTTCTATTCTTATTTCAGTAAACTTTGATGCAAGTGTAGTTGTTGAAGCGCTTAAAACATATACCATCCCATTACTTACTTTTTTTGAATCAATAATTAAAGATGGGTTTATCGTTAATGGAATACCAAATTTTGATAAAACGGTATTTGGCAAAGAGGCAACAGTAGAATATAAAGTATCTACAATCAGATCTTTTACAATATTCCATTTATCTAAACTATCAGTAATGGTGCTACTTGAAGTTTGGTAGTATGGTTTTAGTTCATCTGCTTTTAAAGTAAAGTTTGCATTAGCTATAATGAAATAAGTGTATTGTTTGTCTTCCCTCCTTGTATCAAAAGCGTTTTCATTAAAAGTGTTTTTAATTACTACCCCTGTACCCGGATGATAAACAGGCAAACCTGTTAAAGCACTGATACTATCTATGGTAGCAAGTGAAGGATCAAAAGATGAAAAGTTTAATCCTGATATAAATCCATTTTGTAGATACAGAGAAGCTGTGCTGGTAATATATTCCCAAAGATTTGGCAATACTAATAATGGCTTATCAATTACATGCAAAACCCCATTGCCTACAACCTTATCAGCAACAAGTACGGTTGCATCTTCAATTTTACTCCCTGTAAAATTATTGTATTTGCCACTGAGCATAGGAACCCTGATATAGGTTTGAACATCTCTTGTAAAAAAGGTTTGGAATGCTATATGATTTAACACAAAAGCTTTAAGCTTGGCAGCGTCAGCTACTATTGCCGGGTCAAGCGATAGTAAAGCATTGTCGTTAGGTGCCCATACAGTAAAGGTTTTAGAAGAACGTAATAATGTATCAACACCTGTGCGTTTAACATAATCACTAAACTTACTTAATGTAGGATCTGATGAAAGTATATCCGCCAGGTTCTGGGTAAGAACAGGATCTGCAACAACATCTTTAATTTTCTTACATCCAACAAATGTAATGGCGAGAACAAGAGTAAAAAATAATTTCCTATTTATAAATTGCATCAGAATTTTTTTTTATAGACTATATTAATTTTAATATTTAATTCTTTAGAAATATATCAAGGTTCCATCCGTTCTAAAACGAGGTAAAAATTGGCTTGGCCAATCAACAGGGATAAAATGGATCATATCCAGATAATTAGAAGGCTGGCCTGTACCGGATGCGGCATTTGCCTCTAACCTTATCATATGCCTGTCTGTAGTAGTTACGTCTACTACACCAACAAATTTACCCGCCATAAGTGTACTTGTGTTTTCAGTATATATCTTCCAACCCAGCGCAAGAAGTTCTCCGTCAGATCCTGTTGGCCGGGTTACACAAAAATTAAAAGTTCTGGATGTTAATTGCCCGTCGAAATATACATTTATAGGCATATTAGAACCTGTTGAAGTTTTCGCCGTCCTGTAACATACCCATATATTATACTTGCCCTTTACAAGTAGGGGCGTCCGGAAGTCTATCCAGTTATGCCTGCTTGTTGTACCCATTCCCATATTTAAACAATCACCATAGTATACAAAAAAGTTTGAACTATTAACTCCGGTATAAGTATAGCCAGTAGCTTTTGAGTCGCCAGCCAACGAATTAGCAGGGTTATTCCAGTTGATATCTTTTATACTTCCATACGCAAAATTAATATTTGATTTTCTGAATACTGACGACAGTTTTCTTACCTCAGGAAAATCTGCCACATCCCAATAAACAGGGAATGGAGTACGTGCTTTAGGATGGAAGTGGGCCAGTGACATATGTAATACGCCGGTTGTAGTTGATACATCACTTGTAGCCCTATCAAGCTCAACACCCTGCTCATGTACACCATTAAAGTCAAGATCGTTCAATATAATCTTTTCTCCAACCAGTTTTGAAGAGATCACCTCTAATGGCTGCAATGTTGCATGAGAACTGGCAGAAGCAATGTCAGCAAGATATTTTGCTTCCGGAAGAATATGGTAGGCTACATAAATGTGTAAGCTATCTGTGGGATCTTTGGGATTGCCTGTAGTTGATAACCTGTTAAACAGTGCAGTGTAACTGGCAAAACCTGAATCTGCAAAATCCTTATTTGTTTCAGCAATTACTGTGAAAAATCTTTTAGGAATTGAAGTGTTAATAATATCTATAGTATCATAGTATCCGGTAGCTACCAATGCCTGTTTAAATATTGAGAGATTAGGATTGTCCGAAATTACCTGGCCGCTTGATTTTGTAGCAGGTTTTAATACATGATCTATTGCGTGAATATAGCCATTACCTGTTATGATATTACCCTGTGTAACTATTGCCTGGCGGTTAATTGTAATGCTTGAAACACCTGCTGTATTTACCGTAGACACTACCAAGTATTGACCAAACATTGTTACCGTAGGAAGTTTGCCATCCTTAAAAAGATTGGTAGGTATTGTATCCTGCAGTAAATGAAAAGCAACAAGGTCTTTGGCTTCTGCTACGGTAAAAGCATCAACTGATGTTTTATTTACTTCTGATAAATAAGTTTTTACAGCATCATTTGTAGGGGCAAACATGGTATACGCTCCATAAGCAGTTAAAAACCCTGCATACCCTGATTTATCAACGATTTTAGCCCACTCAGAAAATTGGGATGCATTGGTTTGCAGATAAGGATAAATATTTAAATCGGATGTTGTTGATGTTTCAATATTTAATTTACGGCACCT
>DATCMY010000156.1:0-8220 GCA_036565505.1 Hanamia sp. | reverse complement strand
CAACAGACGTTACCGTTGCCGTTGGTGAACGCATTAAAGCAGCAAAATATTTGCAGGAAACTTACCCTGAAACTTTTAAAAATTTTACTACTGAAGATATAATGCTGGGAAAGGCAAAAGAGGGATATGATCAATTAACAGAGGCTATTTTAAAGACTGCACTTGCGAAAGCCGCTCAAAATAAATTACAGGAATTAGCCTCAGAAAAATTAGATGCTGAAAATCAAAAACAAAAAATAAGAATTGCAACATTAAACGAAGAAAATGCCGCACGTGATAGAAGACTTGCTTCACAAACAACAGGTAGCAGTCTTACAGGTGGTGGGGCCGGGGGCGGCGATGTTGTAATAACACGGGCCGAACAAATTGCAAAAATAGATGAACGCAGAAAAAAGGCATTAAAAGAACAGGATGATATTTTAACCGGGATTAATGCAAAGGAAAAATTTTTAATAGATTTTGTTGGTGAAGGTAATTTGATAGATGTGATCACGGCTAAAAAAGACAAGAAAGGATCTAGTGCAAAAGGTTCTGTCACTCTTGAATCAACAAAAGAACAAATTGACCTCGAATTTGAACTTTACAAAATATCTCAACAAAGGAAAATAAAATTACTAAACGACGAAGCCAATGACACAAAAAAATCATTTGGAGATCGTATGTTATTTGCTGAAGATTATTATATTGCTACCAAAGAACTTGCAGAAAGAACAGCACAGCATGAAATTGACGCGGACGCCGACAAGTTAAAAGTAATGGAAAGTAACTATGTCAAAGCAAAAGGGACTGAAAAAAATAATTTAGCCATTGATATAGCAAACCAGCGTAAACAAATTGTTATTGCCACAGCTAAAAAGAATGATGAATTAATTTCTTTACAGATAGAATTTAACAGCAGACAAGATGCTATTGCAAAGGATGAATTAAAAAGACAGGAAGAAATAGCAAAGCAAGCCATTGAATCTATAAAGAACGTAAATAACGAACAACAGGGCGCTATTGGAGCTATCAGGGCAACCGAAAAGGCATCGCATGACAAACTACTTGCTGACAAAAGTATTAGCCAGGAGCATTACGATAAACTGGAAAAACAATCTATTAAAGACAGTTTAATTCTTCAATTACAATCCGACCTGCAAAAAGAACAATCTTTGCGGAGCCTTGCAAAATTACGTGGCGAAGATTTAACGAAGTATGACAATGAAATCACAACACTTAAAGCTAAAATTGTAAGTGCCCAAAATACGCCTATTAAAAAACCCGGTACAGTACCTTCTACTTCAGACAGTGAATTGTCAATCTTGAAAAGTACAGAAGGATTAATTAATTCTTTAGTAGATGAAAAATATCAACACGAAATTAATGCAATCCAAAAAGTAATTGATTTAAATAATTTCCGCAAAGACCAAGAGATTAATAATATAAATATCTCAACTCTTAGCAACCAGGAAAAAGCGGAGCAAATGATATTATTAGATAAGAATGTGGCCGCTAATAATAGAAAATTACAAAGAGAACAAGTAGCACTACAGGTTAAGCAGGCAAAGTTTGATCGTGATTCGGCAATTGCTCAAATAATTCAAAATGCAACAATCGCAGAGTTTAAATTGCCTGCACAAGAAGGATTCGCAGGGATCGCAGCAGGCGTCGCTATTGGTATAGAGGCCGCCGCTCAAATTGCAATGCTACTATCTAAACCATTGCCACAGATGCCCGCATACGCTGAAGGTACAGACTTTCACCCCGGCGGCCCCGCAATAGTAGGTGAGGGTAAAATAAACGGTGACTACCAAAAAGAACTGGTTGAAATGCCGGGGGGCAAATCATTTGTTACAAGCGGTCCAATGCTACTTAACAATCTTCCAACCGGATCTAAAGTAATGAAAATAACAAAAGATGAGATTCATGGGGTAATGTATAGATCAATGGTAGTTAGTACCGTGCAGATGTTACAGGCAAACGAAAACGCTTCAAAAGATAATGGATTGAATGAAATAAGGGATGCGATCTACGAAACAGGGCGCATGACAACAAGTGCATTAAGAAGGCAAAAAAATGCAACAGTTATTTTGAACGTTACCGGATATTTTGAAGCGTATATTACTAAGGCAGTTAAAGAATAATTCAATATGAACGAGAAAAACAATCCTGAAAAATATTTATATGTCCCACAGGAGGAGATAGTAAATTTTATAAAAGCATTGGATAAGAAAATTGAAACCCTTACCGTAGCTTTTAATGAAAAGTATATAAATGATACTGCCAGGCTTAGCGCCTTATTCAGGATATTAAAATTAGGCCCCGACGATATTTTAGATTTTTATAATGCTACTAAAAAAGAGGAAATGAGACTACAGGAAAAATTTAATCCTATTATAAACCAAGATGAAGGAGCCGACATTCAAATTGATACTTCTGAAATTGACGAGCTTTTAAAATCAATACTTCCTAAAACTTAGTTACGCTGGCAATATCTTCAATTTTTTTCTTTAGTTCATCCGAAAAACCGTTTATAGATATACTTGTTTTAGATCCCAATGCTTCAGAATGAATGTTAATTACTCCATCTGAGTTATTTATTTCAGCCTCAATAGAACGCAGTGCCCACATGATTTTATATTTTAGAAGCTCCATAGCCATTACGTGTACACCGGAAACGGATTTTGCCATGGCTTTACCAAGATCATCTGAAGAGTATTTTGCTTCCCCTATTTGGTAATAAATTCTCATTAGAAATTTTCCTCAACTTTAGACTTACTGTTTTTTTTCTTTGTTTAAATTCAATATCTTTTTGTTTCATGGACTGATCACAATAAAGGAGCCAGTCTTTCAATAGAAAATCATCTTTCTAAATCGGCGGGTGGAAACGAGTTGAGGGAGTATAACCATATTCTGCAATAATATTTTTAAATTCAAGTGCCTTATTCTTATTTTCTGAATAAGGATTAAAAACATTGATAGTGTCTTTATATATGTTAGACGGGGAATACAATAAGCTGTATTTTACTTCTTTAAAAATTTCTGGGTAATGAGTGAAAAGGAAAGCTTCAAATTTTTGTATATTATCTATCATTTTACCATTTTTAAACATTTTGGGAGGCTAATAAATAGCCGTTACCACTTGTATTTGCAGCTAAGGCACTGATAAGTACTTTTTAATTTATTAGCTGCAAGCATTCCCCACATTAAAGCTGATCCAAGTTTACTACCGGTACTTATTTTTTGAACATTAGTGGATTTACAGTTTGGGCACTTCATTTGCGTTTGCATTGGACGCCCACAGCCTGGGCAATTTTCGGCACTATCTGAAATCTCTTTTTGACAGTCTGGACAAGTGATTAAAGCCATCGAATTAATTTTTGGTAATAAAATGTAATTTATACTGTTTTTTTGAAAGCCAATGAAAATGTTTGATTGATTTATTTCCCTTTAGGTGCTTTTTTCTTTGTTACTTTATTGGCTTTGATCTCATATCCATTAGCAATAAGCAATTCTACAATTGCACCTGTTTTTAAATTACCAGCCCTGAACCTTGAAAGATATATCCGGTATTTGGCCCCTTGTGCATTGTCTATTTTGGCAATGTCTTTAAAGTCGCTTGATTCTGTAAATTGTGTGAAAGCTTCATTTAGTGTCATGGATGCAAGATAAAAAATATTTTGTAACATTTTGTTCTATTTCTCAAAAAAACTACTACCTTTATGTAACATTTAGTTACAAACATCATTTAATAACAACAAACTTTTTACCATGAACAAAAAAACAATCGAACACCTCGACAATCTGAAAAACAGTCCAATAGTTGATTCAGACTTATACGGTAATTTATCAAATTTATGTGAGGCAATTAAAACTATCTCAGGCGATGCACTAAGCCTGATAGAAATGATCAGCAAGGATGATAAAAATGGCCAGCGTATTAATGAGAATTTAAAAAACAAATTAGAAAAAGATATTTTCCAGATAGAGACCCTTGCAGGCACTATAGAAGAAAAGTTACAAGATAATGATTATACAGAATTAGATAACCTGTTTTTTTATTATAGGGAAAGTGTGAATACTAACGAATAAATAAACAATTTACAATTAAAAACCATGAACACAAAAGAACAAAAATTCAACTATTGCAAAAAATTTAGGAATAACCGGACGGTTCATTATTATGCACCCCGAAAATTCAGGGTATTCATACAAGGTAATTTAGCAGAGGGATAAGGCAGATAAATTGGAAATTGTTGGATCATCTGCTAAAATTCATAAGACTAAAAAGGAGTGTATAAAAACAATTAAAAAACTTACTGACTGTTTCCCTGGTTCAGTTATTTTAAGTGGAATCAGTTGCTATGATCACAAAGGATATGAAGTAAATATTAAGATCGAGTACGACATAAAGAAACTTTTGTAAAAAGAAAAGTATAATTGATAAAGCCGGTAATTAACGTTACCGGTTTTTTGTTTGATATATTCCTTGTCATAAATATTGCAATAGGTTAATTAATGGGAGATACGCCTCCCCAGGCACTAAAAAAGCAATTATAAACTTTTGAAGAAGCAATGAAAAAGGCTTTAAATACTCCTTTGCCGAAGATTAAAAAAAAGAAGGCTAAATAAGTTCTTTGAAATAAGTTCTTTGAAATAAGTGATTGAATAATTATTGTTTGATAAGATAAACCTATCATATATCTTTATTAATATTTTAATATAAAACTAACAAACAATGGATATATTTTTAGAGAAGGAGATAAACCATGTAAAAGTAATAGATGACAAAAAAAGGTATTGGTTTATACGAACATACGGAGGGGAAGCCTTTGATTCCTACATTGATGGGGGATATGTAGGAATTGGTGTAAACAATGTACCATATAAAGGACTTATAGATTCAGCAAAATTTAACGATCCTTCTTATGAAATACTGCAAAATTATATAGAGAAATACACCCATTATAAAAAAGCCGAGGCCACTAAATTAACTAACCAATTCATATCTTTCAATACTGAAATATCAAAAGGTGATACGGTTATAATCCCGAGTAAAAGTTCAACTAATTTAGCTATAGGAACAATAGAGAGTGATGTCTATTTAGTTAATGACACTAAAACTATTAAAGTAAAAAACAAAGACGAACCTCTTCCTGAAAAAAGAAGAAAAGTTAAATGGGAAAAAGTTATAAGAAAAGATAAACTACAAGGCGATTTGAGAGGAATGTTAGCTTCTCACTATGGTATAATTAACGCAGATGCGTATTCTGATACAATTGAGAGCTTTCTTGAAAGCGTATTTATAAAAGATGAACATATTTATTTAGTTATACAAATAAATCAAGATGAAGAAATTAACGCCTTTGACCTACATAGATTTTTAGATGGGATAACATTTTTCTATCAAGAATTTTGCAAAGATGAAGGGATAGAACCTAATGAAGAGTTGACCATAAAAATTAAATTACAATCAGAAGGTAAAACTATTTTAAAGGCACTCGTTTATGTAGGGATAATCGGCTTATTAGGACTAATTACTTTGTGCAACAACAATGAAATAGAATCCACAATTGGAGGTGTTAAAATAAAAGGTAAATCTGAAGGATTTCTTAAAACCTATGAAGATTTTTTAGAAAGAGATCAGAAAAGGAAAGAACAATTGATATTATTTAATGACAGTTTGCAAAAATTAAAAGCAAATAATAAACCTATTGAGGGAGAGCCTTTAAAAGATAATACTTCTAACCAAACGAAAGAAAACGGGGAAAAATAATAAGGAAATTATAATAGATAATAACAATAATATTTTAGAAAGTTTACTATCTCCTACTTTTTTATCTATAGAGAATATTCTGTAAGAAACATAATACAAAGGGCTATAAAATATAGGTAATTCTATAAGAAAGATACAAATACAAAAGGCATAAAATAGTATACTCATTGTAGATGTAAAGTTAATAGTTTTAAAATCAATTTGGTGTTACAATATAATTAAAATTATTCATACACAACAATTATTTTTTTAAGTTACATAAGTAAAATGAAGATAGTTTGAAATTAAATTTTAAATAAAAGTTCTTTGAGTCAAAAATTCTTTTCTTCCAAAATCTGCCAGTCTATCCATTAATCAAAACCATAATGTTTTCAAAAAATCAATATTGCAACAAACTAAAAATAAATAGGTTGTATTATCTTGTGGGAAATGGTATATAGTCGCTCAAAAAGGTGGCATTTAGATTAATACTGAAACCCTTAGTGAAACTATAATAAACAAAAAAACCGCTAAAATATTGATTTACAATATATTAACGGTTAAAGTATGCTGTAGGGGAAGGGTTCGAACCTTCACGAGGCAGTTAGCTGTAACACAAAGTTCAGTGGTCGACCCTGGTCGAATCAATATTGCTATTGACACGGCTCTATGCTACGTTTATCCTGTTATCCTCACCCCCGAGACAAGAGGGCATGTCTGCCAAAAATTTCATCACCCCACAATTTTTAAGAGCTAAATCTAGTGCAAATCTAAATACATTGCCATTAGCAACAAAATATTTTAAGGAAAATGTTTGAAGTTTAGAAATATTTTAAATAAATTAGCGCTTTTATAAAAGATGTCTAAAATAAAAACTGCTTATGGCTGCAAAGTTTAATATCGATAAACTGGATTTAAATATCATCCAGGAAATGCTTGAAAATGCTGAAACTCCTTATGCCGAATTAGGTAAAAAATTATTCGTAAGTGGAGGTACGATTCACGTTCGAATTAAAAAATTGGAAGAACTTGGAATTGTTAAAGGTAAACGATTAAAAGTAAACTTAAAACAACTTGGGTTTGATATTACAGCATTTGTAGGAATATTTTTAGAAAAAAGCTCTCTTTATGATATGGTTGCTAAAGATCTGGAGAAAATCCCTGAGATTGTCAGGCTGAATTATACTACCGGAAATTACAGCATGTACATTGAAATTGTATGTAAAGATATTAATCAACTCAGGCGTGTATTGCACGATGATTTACAAAAAATAAAAGGGATTGAACGTACGGAAACCCTTATTTCACTTGCAGAAAGTTTTAATAGAAGTGTTAGGGTGAATGAAGAAGAGGAAGAGTGAAAAAATTTGAAAACCAAAGGTCGATAGACGACGATCAATTACTATCAATAGCAGGAAGTATTTCTGGCTGTCGGAGGTCAGTGATCAGTTTTGGTCCTCATTCTTGTCACCCTCTTACATCCAGCGCATCTCTTAATCCATTTCCTAAAAGATTAAATGCTAATACCAAAATCATGATGGCAACTCCCGGTGCTAAAGCAAGTGCAGGATTATGGGTGATAATAAAATTGTAATTTTCTTTTATCATCAATCCCCAACTTGGCATGGGTGGTTGTATGCCTACTCCCAAAAAACTAAGCCCAGCTTCAATAATAATAGCACTGGCAAAATTGGATGCCGCGATTACCATCACCGGCCCGAGCACATTTGGAAGAATATGCCGAATAATAATTCTCCCGTTTTTTAATCCCAATGCCTTTGCCGCCTGGATGTATTCCATTTCGCGTAAAGCCAGCACCTGCCCGCGCACTACGCGGGCCACATTTACCCACATTGTTAATCCAACGGCAATAAAAATTTGCCAGAAACCTTTTCCCAAAGTAAGTGTAATTCCAAAAACCAAAAGCAAAGTGGGCATGCTCCAAATCACATTGATGAACCACATAATGATGTTATCTGTTTTGCCACCATAAAAACCAGCCATAGCACCCAAAATAATTCCTATGGAAAGAGAAATCAAAACCGTTATTAATCCTACGGAAAGGCTTACACGCACGCCAACTAAAAGGCGGCTAAGAATGTCCCGGCCAAAAGTATCGGTGCCCAGCCAGAAGGTTTTTGATTCGATATAATTTTTTGCTGGCAGTGCACTTTTGGGGTATACTTCTTTTTCCTGCAGGCCTTCATCAATAAATTTTTCTACTGAAACGGAATCGGAATTTTCAACAAAACTATTTATCGGTACATATAAATATTTGTCTTCTGCCCCAAACAATAATCGTTTAAAAAATCCGGTAGCCGGAATTTGTTTTTCCTTTTTGACTTTTAGAAATAACTGGCGATAACCCGGTTTGCGAGCTTGTATCTCCACTACTTCCCTGTCTGC
Organism: Hanamia sp.; assembly: GCA_036565505.1. Lineage (GTDB taxonomy): Bacteria > Bacteroidota > Bacteroidia > Chitinophagales > Chitinophagaceae > Ginsengibacter. The sequence goes on along the minus strand of DATCMY010000156.1, from coordinate 80 downwards.
ATTAGGAGTTGTGTCTGTACCCAAAAAATAAGCAAAAATGCCAATAAGAACGGATAGTAAAATAATGGATAGCCCAGCTA
>DATCMY010000155.1:0-5805 GCA_036565505.1 Hanamia sp. | reverse complement strand
GAACTAAATATGGCCACCTACAGCAACCCCGACCTGCCGCTAAACGCCGCAATGGTAACTGGTATTGTTGATTTTATAAATAAGGTGAAGTAGGCCTCACCCAACCCTCTCCAAACCTGCCTGCCGGCAGGCAGGGGAGAGGGTTTTCGGTTGCATGTTTTTGAATTAAGCCCGGGTGTGCGAGGTTCCTGCAGGGAAATTGCTTTTAAAAGTTATGGCGGATTCTTCCAAAGCCAGCTGGTTTGAAACCAGTCGATGTGCTGTATTACAGGTATGCCTCAGACTACTTGTTTATTGAAGTTAATCTGAGAAGTGTCTAAAAACGATTCAGCCCAATTACTTTAAGCCAGAGTTCATCAATGGAAACGTGTAGTGTAGCGTTACACGTGCTACAACCTGCTACAAAGTGCTACATGGTTGATAGTTAATGAATTAGGTACTGACAATATTTTGTCAATGACAAAATATTGTCAGTGGTTTTGTTCATTTATAGCAAAAAATACGACTACATAAGATATCCGTGATGGACAAGAGAATAAAAAACATTAAAGAGTTGGTACCGGCAAACATCAGTGTCAGTGGAGACATTGCCTCCAGTAAAGATTATCATTTGTACCAATTATATGATATTTATAATAATTAAAATACCTTTGTAGACAACTTTTTTACAACTCTAATAAACCTTAGCTATACAAAATGGCAGATCCTGAACATCCGATTTACGTCGATACAAAAGATAGAAGTAAATTCTTCCAAACAATTCAAGCATGGCCTTTAGACGAGGATTTAAATTATGATGGCTGGTTAAAGAATTTTACTGCTGGAGATGATAGAAATATCGCATGTAATATTTTAGACTTTTTTAATTACTATTCTGTAAGAATGGTAAACCATATGCTGAAGGCATCTGTAGCAAAAGCAGGTTATTTTTTTAAAAACCATTTCACTGACTGGCAACATTCAGACTTTAACGATAGATGCGTTTATAGCTATATACCCGGCGAATCCCCAAATCCAACCGATAGTGGCAATTTATTTGCGAGAAAATTGCGTGATGAGGTCGGTATTCCGCAAGGCCGGATCGTTGAATATAGCAGATTGAGTGAGGCGTTGAATATTCTTGCAGCGCCAACGCCTATTGTTTTTGTAGATGATTTTATAGGTACCGGGCAACAAGTGCGAAAAGCATGGAGGGTTAATTCATTCGATAAGGGGTTAACCTTGGAACAGATTTGTAATTCAGGTGGACATTGCGCTGTTTATGCACCTTTAATTGTAAATACAATGGGTTATGACGTAATAAAAAAAGAATGCATTGGGCTAAATTTATCAACCATTCATGTTTTAGGCCCAGAATATTCTTTATTTGATCCAAAATGTATTTGCTGGAAAAATGATATTGATTTGTTTAATAAGGGCGTGGAATTAATTTTAAGAAAGAGTAAAGAAATCGGCATACCTTCGACAAATGGTGCCGACGTAACAGATGAGAAAGGTTATTTAAAACAAGGGTTAGCCATTTCTTTTGAACATGGCGCACCTGATGCAATTATCCCATTATTTTATTGGAATAGCGACGACTGGACACCGTTAATTCGTAAGCAATATGACAGATGAAAACTAAGGAATTATTAAACAACTTAAATACGTCATTCGGTAGCTATAGAGCAGAGTGGCTGAAAAGCCAAATTTTTGAACTGTTTGCTGAACCATATTATTTTTCCGTTCTCCAGGACAACAGACCCTGCGTATTAGAGGGTGGTAGGGGTACCGGAAAAACGACGGTCTTACGTGGATTGTCTTATCAAGGGCAGTATGCAATTCATAAAAACGATATCTCACAATTCGATAAATCAAATTTTATTGGCATCTATCATCGTGTTAATACTAATCACGTTCGGGCTTTTACCGGGGGAAATCTGGAAGAGAAATCTTGGGAACGTGTTTTTGCACATTACTTTAATCTGTTAATATGCAGGGATATTTTGATGTTTGTCAAATGGCACAATGATAAAGAAGTTAATGATGAAAAGTTATCAGCCCACACTTGTAGTCTAATTGCAAACTCCATAAATATTGATGAACCATGTGATAATCTGGAAAGATTGCTTGAATTGTTTGATATGGCGATGTATTCATTTCAGTCTGAAATAAACAACATTGTCGATAGTACTCTACCGAAACTTTCTATGGCAGGCGATCCTATTAAGATAATCACAGAGTATGCAGTTGCGCTTTCGCAATTTAAAGACAAAATGTTTTTTATTCTTCTTGATGAATATGAAAATTACGAAGATTATCAGCAGAAAATTCTTAACAGCTTATTAAAACATAGTCCGGAAAGTTACACTTTTAAAATAGGCGTCCGTGAGCTTGGATGGCGGATTAAGCATACGTTAAATCCATCAGAGCTGTTACATGATCCAGCGGATTACGTTCTAGTTAATATCGAACGCAGCTTAACAAGTAACGATTCTAATTTTTCGGACTTTGCAAAGAACGTCTGCCAGCAGCGTATTCGAAAACTTTTGGAAGACGATGAAACTACCAACAATTATGAAATTGAGCATTCACTTAAAGGGTTGACGATTGAAGAAGAAGCAGAGTTGCTAAACGTCACAAATACAAACCATGTACGAAACTTTGAACGATTAAATAAAACATATAAAAAGAAAATTTTGCATCTCCACCCGCTATACCTCTTTTTTATATCGTATTGGTCGACGGTTCATAACATGAACTTGACAGACGGAATCGACGATTATCTTAAAGATACCAAGGGTTGGGATGACCGATACGACAACTATAGGTATGAAATGCTATTTAAAATCCACAAAAAAGCCGGAATTCAAAAGTATTATTCTGGATGGAACACTTATACGAAGTTAGCAAATGGCAATATACGATATCTAATGGAACTTGTATATCGAGCTTATGAGAAACATTTAATTGCAGAACAAGGGTTGGAAGTGCCAGTAAGTGCGCGTAACCAAACATTAGCAGCTCAAGAGGCTGGCTTGAAAAATCTAATGGAGTTGGAAGGTTTGTGGAAAAACGGTGCGCAATTAACCAAAATGTTATTAGGATTGGGTAGGATTTTTCAGGTTTTAGCCAGCGGTGATGGCAAATCAGCTCCTGAAAAAAATCAATTTTCTATTGAAAAGGCAAGTGCTTTCTCATCAGAGCTTGAAGAGTTAATGAGGAACGCCGTCATGCACTTAGCCTTGGTTAGAACTAAAGGAACTAAAATGGCGGATGAGTATAGTACGCGTGATTATTTATATATGATCCATCCCTTATATTCAGCTTATTTTCAATTTAGTCATCGGAAAAAGCGGAAAATTAACATAAAGCCCGATGATATTTTTGGAATAATAAATCATCCAAAAGAAACAATCAAAAGAATTTTGCAGAAATCAAACATCGATGATGCCTCTTTTGAAAAACTACCACAACAAATGAGCCTTTTTGACGGATATTATAATGAAAAATGATTATTTATATTCAACCGTGCATGAAAAGGTTGATGACTTAAAAATTGAATCGGATAGCACATATATATATGGATACTCCGTAGAAGATCGAAGCCATATTGTTGATGAATTAATTTCAAGAGTTGGCAATGGAGTAAATTTCGTTCGATTGCAGTGGGTTGATAAAGAAAGTATTAAGGACTGTAATACAAACGAAGTTTATTTTTTAAGAAGTTCCAATAGTGTCCAAAAACTACTACTAAGCAGGGGAAATAACAACATTTATGTTGATGTGACAGGCCTTGATAACAGAATTTGTGCCGCGTTAATAAAAAGTTCGATGGAATGTTATAATCTGAATAAAGTTGCGAATGTTTCAGTTGTTTATGCAGAACCATCAACTTATAATATAAAGCAATTTAAGGCTGAAAGTGTATTTAATGATTTGTCGGAAAAAATTGAAGGGATTGAACCATTGCCCGGCTTTGCAACAATTTTTCCAGAAGATGACAATGATATATCGCTTGTCGCTTTGTTGGGTTTTGAAGGTGGAAGATTCATCCATATGCTAGAAAGTGTTCAAGCCCCGAGGGAAAATGTAATTCCGGTTATAGGATTGCCGGGATTTAGGTTGGAATATCCTTATGTTGCGTATTGGGGTAATAGAAGACCATTAGAAGATACGGACACCTGGCGAAAAGTTAAATTTGCGTCCGCCAATTCTTTAGTAGATATTTATATGATGTTGGCGAAAATGATAAAGAAAAGCCCAAATCAAAGAATTAAATTGGCTCCCATTGGTACTAAACCTCATGCGATTGGTGCGATGCTTATCGCTTTAAAATTCCCCCGAAATATAGAATTGGTTTATGACAATCCAAAAAGAAAATTACAGCGGACAGAGGGAGTGGGAAACATTATAGAATGTTTAGTAAGTAAATTGATCACAGAAAATTAATGCACCGCGACTCGTTTTATACACCTAAAATACTATCTGATAAGCTTGTTAGCTATATTAATAAAGAAATTATTAATTCTGTTGCCGACTTTTGTGTTGGCGATGGAGAGCTGTTGCGTTCTGCATCCGATAGGTGGAAAAATGTAAAATGTTATGGGACGGATATTTCGCAAACGGCTATTGCTGAAACTGCTGTGAAACATCCATATTGGCATTTAGAAGTCAAAGACTTTTTGGACACCGCATCACATAAGAAATCAAAAATATTAAATGGTCAGAATGAATATGATCTAATTTTGCTAAATCCTCCTTTTTCGTATATCGGGGGAGTTAGTAATGTAGTGAATTTTGAGAATATAATTTACAAGGTCAGCACGGCGATGAAATTTCTGACGGATGCTCTGCGCTATTTAAAGCCAAATGGACTCCTTTACGCTATATTACCTTCGAGCACTGCATACTCGCAAAAGGACAAAAAGCTATGGAATAAATTAGAAGAAAAATTTAACTTATCAATATTGGAAGAGCCAAATTCTAATTATTTCAAAGGGGCTACTCCTAATATCATTTTGGTTTCTATGAATGATTTTAATTGCGTTTCGAGAAAACGAAATCTGATTAAAATATCATCAGATGTACCACCAGTTCAAATAATACGAGGTAAGCTTAGCATGAATTTATTACCCACGGCATCAGGCGAACATTATCTCGTACATACTACAAACATTAAAAATCAGTCGCTCGTCAATTTGAGCCTAAAGGTTACTCATATTTCGTCAAAAATCATTGGCCCTGCCATACTTTTATCACGTGTTGGAAATCCAAATTCAATAAAAGTTTGTTTAATTAGCAAGTCGGAAACGTATGTATTGTCAGATTGTATATTGGCTATTGTTACCGAAAACCAGAAAGATGCAAGAATGTTGTTTAAGTATTTTATCAATAATTTAAAACTGTTAAAGTCATTATATAAAGGGACAGGGGCAAGATATATTACCATTGACCGATTAAAAGAGTTTTTAGATTTAGATAACAATCCTAATGTTGTTAATGTAGAAATCCCAACTGGTTATTTTGACGAAAAATCTATGCATGAACCTGTATTAACCTAAGGCATTTGATTCATCCGCTGTCCGAAGCTTGTCACTTTCCGTCGTCTCAGGGGTCTCCGGCACGGGACCCTGCGCTGCAATATGCCATGGAGGACGCAGGGTCCTCTGCGAGAGACCCTGCTGAAACGGTAATATTGTCAGTGCTTTTGCTCATTTATAACAAAAAGTCTACTTTTTACGCCGGTTCAAAGTGGGACACTTTAATCCCGCTGTCCGTAGCTTCCAGCTACGGACCACTATGGACGGAGACTGTGTCTCCGGT
>DATCMY010000154.1:0-2875 GCA_036565505.1 Hanamia sp. | reverse complement strand
ATCCATGCACTATCCATACAGTATCTATACAGTAGCTATATTCCAGATACAGCATCCTTTCCGGATTTTATTAGATGAAAATTGTTATAACACGAATTTCAGGCACTAATTACACGAATTGACATTATCAACTGTCAATTATCAAGGTTTCCATGTAAAGAAAAGGCAAATTAATTTTGCGGGAGTTATCTGATTAGCTAACTTTACCTTGTGAAACAAAGCTTTATCCGGGAAATATTTTATTACAAACATTATTTTTTGGAGTTCTTTAACGAACTGAATGAAGATGTACGAAGAAAGTTTAACTGGACTTTCGAACTTATTGCTACAATAGAACGGGTTCCGAAGAAATATTTTCAACACATGGAAGGTACTATTGGGCTTTATGAAATCAGGGTGGAAGTTGGGAATAATATTTTCAGGGCATTTGCATTTTTTGATGAAGGACAATTAATAGTAGTGGCAAATGGCTTTCAAAAGAAAACTCAAAAAACACCTAAGAAAGAAATTGAACTGGCTGAAAAAATAAAAAAGGAATATTTTAATGAAAAGTGACATTCCCAGGAATGTAAATTTAAAATAATAAAGACATGAATAAAAGCACAAAAAATAAAAATCTTACTTCTTTCGCTGACCATCTTGATAAACAATATGGCAAACGAGGTTCTGCAAAGCGGGAAGAGTACGAGCAGGGATTTGAAGCATTTAAACTTGGCGTACTTATCCAGGAAATGCGGGAGAAGCAACACCTGACACAGGAACAGCTTGCTTTGAAATGCGGCACGACCAAATCTTACATTTCAAGAATTGAAAATGATGCAAGCGACATCAGGCTCTCCACTCTTATGCGTATTGTCAGGGAGGGTTTTGGGGCACATTTGAAATTATCAGTTACTCTTTGATGGGTACGCCCATATCTTTAGTGAATAGCAGGTTTTTTTATTGGATTATACCGGTTTCTTTCTATAGTTGTTTTATTTAAGTGTTTCTAAGAAATATTCAACACTCAATATTCAATAATCAAAACGGTCCTTTCTATAATTACTGATTTATAAATGTTTCTTCTTTTTCTTTTGCCTTGATGCAAAAGAAACAAAAAATCAAGGACAACCCGATCGCTATCGGGATTTGTTCAGGCCAGCGCCACAGGATCTTTAGTGAATAGCAGATTTTTTTTTACTGGATAGTAACGGTTTCTGTAAAGCGGTTCTTGCTATCATTTGTAACTTCTCATCAGGCTATTGTCAAATCCTTCCTGGTATTCATTATCCTTGCATTCCTGATTTTTGGTACGGGTATTTTTAATTCATAAGGCTTGTTGAATGCCTCCTGATTGAGTTTAAATCTTTCAGAAAGAATGCGGATGGTATCCTTGGATAAACCTTTCTTGTAGTTGAGGATATCAGAAACCAGGCCTTCACTTACATTGAGCAATTTAGCCAGATCAACTGCTTTCATTTTATGGTCTTTCATCAATGATTTTAATAATTCTATTGGGTCTGCCAATTCAAAAGTATTATGTTCTTCATCGTTCTTTTCAATTAGCACTGTAAGTAAGGCAATTTCATCTTTGCCTGCTTTTGTTTTTGGTGATGAAAATACCAGTTCCTCCAATATTTTGCATATTTGTCATATTGCTTATCAGATGCAATTACTTTATATTTTAAAGCTTCCATAAGTAATAATTTAATAAACGTTAATATAATGTATTGTTTTTCTTCCTTGCATAATTTATCATATTCCGCATGAGCGCCAATCCAGCAAATAAATAAATGCACTTCATTTTCTCCAAATCCATATTTGCAAATCATCCGGAATTTGTTACCTGCAATATCAAAAACAACCCTGAAAGAACCACTGCCTAATAAAGTCAGCAACAGGGAATGTATTTTTAATATCGCCCGGTAATTTCCACTCTGCCAATTTTATCTTTTGAAAGCCACTCTTTCAAAAGAAACTTTACTGCCGGAATGTTCTGTGATATACTTCCTGAAAGTCTTTTCTTTAATAAGATTAACTTTCATATTCTGATATAAATTTAATAAAAGTTCACGAAAGGTGAAGTTACGGGTTATTATAAAATATTTATAGCTCGATTCTTATACAGAGGCCTCCCTGCCCTCCAGGGGAGGGTTCTAAGAGAGTCTTCAACGGGATTGGGAGCTTTTACAAGTATCCGGCGTTTCTAAAAAGGCACCTGCTCCCGAAATTACGAAGAGTATGAGGCCTCCCTGCCCTCCAAAGGAGGGTTCTAAGAAAGTCTTCAACGGGGGATTGGGAATTCGAAATGGAAGATTGGCGCACCGGCAAGTGGCATAGAGATAAACAAGGGGAATTGAGGATGGCTTCTCGCAATTATGAAGGGTATGAAGCCTCCCTGCCCTCCAGGGGAGGGTTCTAAGAAAGTCTTCAACGGGGATAGGAAAGTTTTTAGGGAGGGTTCTAAAACCTCCTTCTATGGGCAAGCTCAACACTATTAGAAAATTAACGACGCAAAGAAGGCAAAAAAAATTCTCTCCTCAATAACGGTAAATAATGGGCTTCCCGAATTAACCCGGGACTCCTACTCTATTCACCCTGAACTTAATCTTCCAAACCTGTATCATCACAAAAATTAAGAAGCTTGATTTTACCAAATGACCCAGTATTGTTTGCAGCTCACAATCAGGGCGTATAGGATAATAAAAGACCAGGGGAGTAAATAAAATGAGAATAGGGTATTCAAAAGAATTTTTATAAAAAGCATTGAGAACCTCACTAAATAATAACCCGTAAAAAAACATAAAGATGATGCCTCCAATTATACCGAAGTTAATATAGGCATCACCCAACGAACTTAAAGCCATAGAGGTTCCCGGCATCAGGGGTATTGCTG
>DATCMY010000153.1:0-35822 GCA_036565505.1 Hanamia sp. | reverse complement strand
CAACTTTTCAATTTCAGCAAAAGCATGTTTGAAGTGAATTGCATTTTCAAGTTGTCTGAAATTTGAAAACTCAAAAGTGTTTTCCAAAATTTCCTTCACAAGCGTTGGCAATTGCCCGTGAAGATTGTCATGAAGTTTCTTGTAATTGTCATACTTCTCCTGCTCTGAAATCAGGTTGTCAATTTCTAAAAGATGCTGTTCGTATTTTTCTGTGTCAATGTCTGCAACTGTTTTAATTATTGTCGTTGCAATCGGATGAATATTTTGAATTGAAAGGTGATTGCTTGCCTCAACAATTTTTGCTTTAAATGCTTTTGCATGTGCAAGCAGAAAATTGTAATCAGTTTCTTCAATCATGTCATGAACTTTCGCACTTTCATAATCTTGAATTCTCACTGATGAAATTAATTCTATCTGTGATTTTATTTTGTTTGCTTCCGAAAGTAGACTGATTAAACCTTCTGTATCTTCTTTTAGTTGTCTGTAAAACTTCGCTCTGTCAGAATAGGATTTTGAATTTTCGTTTGGTTCTATTTCCCAAATTGTTTTAAGTTCTTCAAAGTCTTGTTTTGTTTTTATGTCAGCCAATACAGTTATAAATTCTTGTTCTGTATCACAATCGCTACCGTTTACCTGAACACCTTGAATAAAATATTTTCGTTGCTTCACATTAGCAGGTGCAAGTGGATTATTGAAAACAGAAAATAGCCCTCTCAATTTTTTCCCTTCACTCAATAACTGTAAAAGAAACTCTGCATCACTTTTTATCTGAATCAAACTTTTATCATTCGGATATTTTATTTCAACACTTCTGTCAAACTGTTTTAGTTTCTCGTCTGGTAATTCGGCTAATGTATTTGCTGTTCGTAAAAGTTTGTCTTTCCAAAGAAAAAGGTTGTTGCGATAATCGCTTATGAGTTTTGCCTTCATTGGAAAAACATTGTTTTCAATTTCTGAAAACGATTTGTGAAGTGCTTGCAACTGCTTTTTTAATTCGGAATAATCTTTGCAGTTGATAGAAATGTGTTCGTCTTTGGAAGAATATTTTTGAACTAACTCGTTTGCAACTTTGCGATACTCTCTAAGTTCAGAAAGCGAAAGAAGTTTTTCTTTCTGTGGAATTGTGAAATTGAAAACACTGCAATCAATACTTTGGTAATACCGTGTTTGTGAATTGAAGTTTTCGGTTTCGGTAAGCAAATCAATTTTGCTGATGTCGGTAAATTCATCTTTGAACCAAGCGAAAGCGGAAAGCTCTTTTTCAATTCGTTCTGCAATTTCTGAAAGTGTTCCCTGATAAATGCGATTTATGTTTTGCCGTCTTGTGGTTTTCTCTTTTACTTTCAGCCACTCGTTTTTTGTGTTTGCTTTTTGTTCCTTCAGCAAAGACAATTCTATTTTCTTTTCCTCAATCTCCTTTTTGTAACCGTCAAGATTTGTAATTCTTGAAAGTTCGTCATTTATTGCATTTACACTTGCATCAAGGTCTTGGATAGAAGATGAATCACCACTCAAAAGATTTACAGTAAGGTTTTGAAAATCTTTTGGTAATTGGTTTTTCAAAACTTCCAATGCTCTTTTGGTGTAAGCAGTAACTAAAACTTTTTTGCCGTTTGCTAAAAGGTGGCAAATCAAATTTGCAATGGTGTGGGATTTTCCCGTGCCTGGCGGGCCCTGAACCAACACTTTATTATTTCGTCTTGCTTTCTCTATGATTTCAATTTGCTCATCGTTGTATTTTTTCGGAAAGTAAATTGTTTCATCATCCAATGAACCTAAACTTTCATTTTCCGAATCAGTTGGAAAATCTTCGGGGCTTTGCAAATAACCAATGATGTCATTTATTGAAGGAATGTCTATTGAATCATTTGCTGTGCTTATGTTCTCTATTATTTTTTCATACAATGCAATAAAACTTTTTGTATTTCTTTTTCGCAATATTAAAGCTGGTGCGAAATAAGCTATTGGCTTTTTTGAAATTTCTCTTGACTTTGTTAAATCGTCCCTATAATCACCTTCTAAATGAAATCTCTTGGAAAATGCTAATAAAGATTGTTTTGCTACCTCACTAAATGGATTAGTTTCCTCGTTCTCGGTAATTATTTTTTGAGATAATTTTTCTGCTTCGATGATGTTGTGAGAGTCAAAAATTTCTTCTAGATCCAATATTGAATCCGTTTCCACTTTTAATTCCGATTCAATGGTCGGGGTTACAGTTATTGCAAAGGTCTTTTCATTAAAGGTAATTTCAGTTTTACACGTAATAATATGTCGGCAAATTAAAGGAGTGTTTGCATCTTCCTGAAAATGCAAAAGTCCAACTCCAACAATTAATTCAAACTCTTCCCCGAACTGTTGGGCCTTGTTGTAAATGCTGAAAAGATGTTTGTATGTCTTGCTTTGTTTTTCATACTCCGCAAGTTTGGCTTTGTGAATTTCTTTTTCCTTATTGTAAAATTCAAAATCATCAATCCATTTCTCATTCAGATAAGTTTGAAATTCTTTTTCTACTTCGGGATTATCAGACAAGTAAATTGTTTTGTCATTTTTTATTATGAAATCCTTCAGAGTTGGTATTCCGTTTTCGTCAGTCAAACTTTCCTTTACAATCCAGTCAGTAAGTGTTTCGCTTAACTTGGCAAATGTCGGTGGTGTTGGTTCTCCTTTCGGTTTGGCAATCTTCAACCAGTAGTCAGCATCTTGATTGTAATTCGGAAAAGTAATGCAATCAAAAATTTCATATTGCGGAATGTCAGCAAACCAAACCTTATCAGGATATTGAGTGTCGGAACTCTCAATGTCTCTTACAGGATTACTCCTGAGCTTTGAGAACTCAAGCAAGTAATTAAATATCTGTAAGTATTTCTCCTTTTTCATTTGTTTGTAATTCTCAAATTTAACTAATTGTTTGAATGTCTGAGGCCAGTCTTCAAAATTGGGTCAATTCTCAAAAATTTGCTCGTTGGGTGGTGGGTGGGCTTGGGTGTCGAGTAAAGATTTGTTGTTGAAGTGTTGAACTGATGATGATATATATTCGTCAGCCGGGGTGGGTAGGCTGTGCGTTGGCATTTTTAGCTCTTTTGCAAGGTTGGCTTTTGTGTGTCGGCTTTGTGTGCCTTGCAAATATGCTAAAAATAATGTGGGGCAGGGACCGGCAAAAATCTTGAATGCTTGAATTTGAGTTGGATGCTGTTTAGGGTAACGTTCAACACCATTCACCATTAATACCACATTCACAATTTGTCTTTTGGCTTTTTATCAAATGACAAAAGAATCATTACAAGGCCAAAGACAATAAATATGCCGGAACACCACCTGTTAACCGATTGGTGAGCAAAAGACGCATCGGTAAAACTATAGATCATCAGTAGAGATCCAATTACCAGAAAAAATAATCCAATTACAAAACGGAGATCAAAAAATTTGTTCATTCTTTTTTATTTAATAGAAAATGATGTTAAAAATAAGGGTAATGATTACCACGATGGCCCCCAGCCACAAAGGATTTTTATACCAGACCCTGTTTGGATCTCTTTGGCGGGGAGTAAGGCTGTAAACCAGGCCAACTAATTCCTTTTCCGGCTTTGGCGTTGTAGCCAAGCTGATTAATGAAGTAGTAACAAAACAAACTATAAATGAAATCCATGCTATATTAAAAGCCTGGCTGGTACCGGAATAAAATGTATGCAGGTTGGCTATTGATCCGCCTTTTCCTTCTGCGGTAGTTAAAGAATAAGTAAGTGCCGCAGCTCCTGTGCCCGATAATAATCCCCAAAATGCTCCGTTTGATGAAGTTTTTTTCCAAAACATTCCCAGGAAAAAAGTAGCAAATAACGGGGCATTTACAAAACTGAAAACCAATTGCAAAAGATCCATGATACTATTAAAACCTCTTGCCACATACGCCGTAATTATAGATAATAAAATACCAGCTATGGTTGTAAATTTTCCAACATACAAATAATGATTTTCGCTGGCATTTTTTTTAATATGGCTCTGGTAAATATCAAAAGTAAAAACGGTATTGAACGCTGTTACATTACCAGCCATTCCCGACATAAATGATGCAATCAAAGCAGTGATGCCCACTCCCAGAATTCCGCTGGGATATAACTTTGATAACAATAAGGGAAGCGTCATATTATAATCCGTTTGGCCATTTGCATTTAACGGAAGTTCAAAACCTGAGAATTGTTTTTGCAGAGCAAGCAAAATAATCCCCGGAACAATAACTATCAATGGCATAAACATTTTTGGCAAGGCAGCTATAAGAGGAGTTCGCCGGGCATCATTAAGATTGTGCGATATCATCGCTCTTTGTACCACCAAAAAATCGGTACACCAATATCCAAATGCCAACACAAAGCCCAAACCGAAGATCAAACTGAAGGCGTCGGTGCCCATTGGATTAGTGGATGCGTGTGCCATTCCTTTCCACAGATGTAATTTAGCATTTTCAACATTTGCAATGATACCATCTAAACCCCCTGCCTGGTGAAAGCCAATGTAAACCAGTGGCGCGATGCCAAGAACAATTAAAAAAAACTGGAGTACTTCATTGTAAACGGCGCTTGTTAACCCTCCTAAAAAAGTATAAACCAATACTACACCTGCGGCAAGCCAGATAGAAACATTAAAATCCCATCCTAAAACAGTTTGCATCAGCATGGCCAGCGCATATAAAGAAATGCCTGATGAAAAAATGGTCATCACTGCAAAGGTGAGGGCATTGAATGTTCTTGTTTTTTCATCAAACCGTAGTTTTAAATATTCAGGAACACTGCGCGCCTTGCTGCCATAATAAAACGGCATCATAAATATGCCCAGAAAAACCATGGCGAAAACCGCACCCAGCCAATAAAAATGAGCGGTATATAAACCATACTTCGCTCCGTTGGCGGCCATGCCCAATACTTCCTGTGCACCCAAATTTGCTGAAATAAACGCCAGGCTTGTGATCCACAATGGAATACTGCGGTTGCTCATTAAGAAATCGTTCCCGGTTTTTATTTTCTTTTTTAGCAGGAATCCAATTCCTATTACAAACAGAAAATAAATCCCAATAATACTGTAATCAATAAGCTCTAGTTTCATATCAATTTTCCGGGTTTTTTATTTGAAGTGATTTTTGAAGATGTGATTTTTGAAGATGTGAATATATTTATTTTCTCATTTTAATCATTTTGATATTGATTTTCTTTTTCCGCAGACTTAGTTGTACCGCAAAATTATTTCTTTATACCGGATATGTCATCATACATATCGATGTAAGCATTCGATTGCCCATCTCTTTCAAAAAAGGATTCCCAGGTGCTCAATGGTTCCCATATAAAGGTTCCCTTCATTTGATTACCCGGGATGGAGAATGCGATTTTATTTACCTCTTTTTTTAATTGTGAATATTCAGCAACAATAACCGGCTTATGATATTTCTTTTCCAGTAAACTTAAATTGGTTTCCAAATCCTGAAGCGTGCCATGCCATTTCGGATAATAAGATTCTCCAATCACATCAAAAGAAACTCCCCTGCCAATCATGTTATCAATAAAAAATTCTGATTCTGAATTTTGTCCGCCCAATGCAATATGAAGTAAAGTAATGATAGAAGGATCTAATTTTTTTACTGCGGACATCCCGGCATTTAATAAAACAGACAGGCTATCTAAATGTTGCACATTTCCATCGGGCCATAAAATGCCATGATTAATTTCGTTCCCTGTTTGTACCATATCTGGTAATGTTCCTTGCGCTCTTAATGCCTGCAATACTTTAGTAGTATAGTCAAAAACTGTTTTGGCAAGTTCCTTAAAATTCAAATTTTTCCATGCCGCCGGTTTAAACTGTTTTCCAGGATCGGCCCAGGTATCGCTATAATGAAAATCGAGAAGAAATTTCATTCCTGCTTTTTTTATCCGTTTCGCCATTTGTAAGGTCTGTTGCAAATCACAAAACCCTTTCGCGGGCGAATAGCCACTATCATTTGACGGATCAACAAATAAACGCAACCGGATATAATTGAAACCATGATCTTTTAATATCTCAAACACATCTTTTTGTATTCCTTTATCAGAGAACTTAAATCCTCTTGCTTCTAACTGCGGAAGGAAAGAAATATCTGCGCCTATTATTTTGCCCGTTGGCCTGGCAGTGGAACGGATATTTTGTTTTGAAAAAATATATGGATCATCAGCAGTGTTAATTGGTTGATTTTGCCCAATAGTAATAATATCGGTTGAGCCATCCCACAATCCTTTTGAAGTTGCTTTAAATTTAATGATACCCGGAATTTTTCCTGATTGTAATATTACCTGGCATTTTCCATTGAATAATGACCGCTGCCAATTACCTTCTAAAATTTTATCTGCTTCATGGCTGCTTGGATCGCCATTGCCAACACCAATAATTTTTGCATCTCCACTTATAGAAAACTGAATCATGTTATCCGCATCGGGCACTTCCCGTCCTTGCTTATCTACCGCACTTACATTAATCACGGTTGCATCTTTTCCATCAGCAAGCATAGTGGTTTTATAAGGGGTTATCACTATTTCAGCTGGTTCTCCGGTAGTTTCAATGGAAGAAACAAGCTTTCTTCCATTTTTATAAGCAACGGCATCCAGCTTCCCTGCTTCATAAGGAATGCTCCATTGAAGATGGCTATTGCGCGGCATATCTTTTTTACCAAAACTCTTACCGTTCAAGAATAATTCCACATTGTCTGCATTGCTGTTTACCCAAACATCAATTGGTTTTCCTTCTTTGCCCTTCCAGTTCCAATGTGGTGAAATGTGCAGCACATCTTTATCTGTCCACCATGATTGATAGTAATAATAAATATTTTTAGGAAATCCGCATACATCCATTACCCCAAAATGAGAACTAATATTGGGCCATTTGTAAGGAGTAGGTTCTCCCCGATAATCAAAACCGGTCCATATAAAACCGCCCATCCACCATGGGTGAACGGCGGCCAATGTCCACCATTGCTCTGCTGTATTGGCCCACCAGGGAGCCGTAATGTCCTCATCAGGAAGATAGGCTTTAATGGTATCTTTTATATAAATGCCACGGGTAGTAACCGTGCTACCCATTTCAGTTCCTATTATAGGCTGGTTGGGATGATCGTTGTGATAAGGGTCTACTCCATTTATCCTATAATTGAATCCACGCACCGGAATTACTTCATTGATTCCTTCATAAACATTTCCTAAATCCGCTGCATAAGTGGAGACGCGATATGGATCCAATTCCTTTTGCTTTTGCAATAATGAAAGAGCAATTCTTTTTCCTAAAGAGTTTGCTTGAATCCAACCTTCTTCATTTCCGATAGACCACATAAATACAGATGGGTGATTGCGATCGCGCAGAATTAATCTTTCAAATTGGCCCATATATTCGGGACTACTATTGAGTAACCGGGTTTCGTCCAAAACCAGCATTCCAAGGCTATCACATGCTTCCAGCAATTCAGGCGTTGGCGGATTATGACTCGTACGGCAAGCATTAGCACCCATTTCTTTCAATAAACCAATTCGATAATATTGAAGGTAATCAGGCAAAGCGCTTCCCACACCTGCATGATCCTGGTGATCGCAAACACCCTTTATTTTTACATATTTTCCATTGAGAAAAAATCCATCTTTAGTGATTGAAATTGTTCTTATTCCAAAACGGGTATTTAAACTGTCAATAGTTTTATTACCCGATTTTAAAATAGTAATCACCCGGTATAAATAAGGGTCTTCTATTGACCATAGATGAGGATTGGTAATATTAATTTGTTGTTTAATTAAGACTTTTCCATCCTGAGAAACATTAATTGTTGTGGATTTGTATGCGGAAATCTTTTTTCCATTCCTGTCTGTAATATACGTGTATGCATTACCGGAAGCTATTTTTGCATTCTGATTTACTATTGGAATTTCTGCAGTAACTATTGCATTTTTACCGGTTGTTTTGGAATGAATAAAAAGTTCGTCAGCCTTAATATGAAACTTGTTGGTTTTATTGAGCCACACATGGCGATAAATTCCCGCACCTTCATAAAACCAGCCTTCATACTGCGTTGCATCTACTCTTACTACAATTGTATTTTCTTTATTATAATCCAGGTAATCAGAAAGATCATATGCTGCGCCAATATACCCGCTCTTATTATTGCCCAGAAAAAAACCATTGATCCAGATAGAGGCATTTCTGAAAATACCATCAAACTGTATTGAAATTTTTTTTGCTGAATCTGATTTATTTACGAAGAACTTTTTTCTGTACCAACCAATGCTTGTTTCAGGATACAAACCTCCTACCGGCTTATATCCATGTGCCATTACGTCAAAACTTGGAGAGTTCTCAAATGGCAATTCCACGGCCCAATTATGCGGAAGGTTAAGCGTTCGCCATGCACTATCATTAAACCGCGGATTGATTGCCGTATTTCCTGCATTGCCACTTTTTGAAAAAATATTGGCAATGCCAAAATTAAAATCCTTTGAAGGATCAGCAGCATTTCCAAAATGAAATTTCCAGTTTTCATCCAGGTTCATTTTTATTCTTTCCTGGGATTGAGCAACATAAAAGGTATTGATCAAAAAGAATACGTAGAGAAAGGTTTTTCTAATCATGGTTAGAATTGTTTAAAAAAATTTATAGAATCTAATAAAGTACACATGTTTAATAAACCCAGCAACCATAGATAATTCTGCTTATAAAATTTTCTGTCCAGCTATTCGAAAACAATTAATTAAATGCATCCAATGCTGCAGTTGGCCTGCCATCGCTGTTGAAAGCACCAAGCTGATATCCATTCCAGTTAGCATAACATTCAGGTTCCCAATAAAAGACACCGAGACATTTGTTATTGGCAATCGATTTTGATTTCTGAATTAAATCTAAAATAAAATTTTTGCATACCAATGAATCATCCACGTTCATACCTACTTCACAGATCATTACTTCTTTATTATAGCGGCTTATCATATCGTTCATGTTTGAGAGGCATTGCGAATTTAGTTGTGCCCAGTTATTCGCTGATGGATACAAAGACATTCCTATTACATCCCATTTGGCATTGTTGTTTTTTAACCCATCGAAAATCCATCTGAAGAGACTATTATCAAATCCATTGGAAATATGCACAATTACTTTTGCAGAAGGGAAAACAGATTTTACCGCATCATATCCCGAGTTTATCAATGTTGCAAAATTGGCCATATTCACAGAAGCTTTTCCCTCAGGCCAAAGCATTCCGTCATTGGTTTCATTTCCTACCTGAACCCAATCGGGAGAAATTCCGCTTGATTTCAATGTATTTAAAACACTGGAAGTATGGGTATAAACAGAAGTAACTAATTGTGAAATATTTTGATTTTGCCATGCAAGGGGTTTCGTTTGCTTGCCGGGATCGGCCCAGGAATCACTGTAATGAAAGTCAATTAAAATTTTGAAGCCAAGCGCTTTTGCACGCAATGCTTTTGCTACTACATCAGCAGTATTGCACCAGCCATCAGTGGGGTTTACCCATACACGAAGTCTTATAGAATTCATTCCTCCATCTTTCAATAATTGAAAAAGATCTTGTTGAACTCCGGCTTTATTATAAAACTTTATCCCTTGCGATTCCATTTGTGTAACCCAACTTACATCTGCGCCTTTGGCAAAAAAAGAGGTATTTGTTGTGGTATCAACAGGTGTATTATTAATGCCTCCTGTTCCGCCGGATTTTTTGCAGGAAGAAATTATGAGGAAAGAAAAAATTAGAGGAAAGAAGTATTTCATTTTTGTTAGCATTTAAAACTTAAAAGACTAATATCTTACTCTTTGCAATAAGAACTCATTTAAACTAATAAACCGCCTCATAAATATATGCTATGGTTTTTTTATGAATAGCTTTTAAAAAATAAAATCATTGACATTATAAAAAAAGCCAGCCCAAAAAATGAACTGGCTTTATAAATTCATTTATCGTAAAATTATTGTTTGGTAAGTGTGTATTTCCCTGTTGCGAAATTTACATCTATCAGGTAATTACCTGTTACAGCAGGCCCCGGCGTATTAGAGCCAGGAACTGCACCATCATATAATATTGAACCTCCCGTGGCGCTCGTACCACCATATTTATGAGTCCAATCTCCATTTACAGGTAAAAACAGGTAACTTCCTGCAGAAGATAAATTAACAGTCAATTGGAAATTTGTAAGGTTCACACGGGTAAATTGTTGAGATGGTGTTGGTACAGGATTGGTCCAACCACCTGGTGTTGCATCACCTACAATAAATAAATCAGTTGGAACCGGAAGTGCCCCGGTATATGGTGTAACTGTATATGTTCCGGTTTGAAAATTCACAATTATCTGATAAGTTCCACTTGTGGCGGGTGCCGGTGTATTTGAGCCAGGAACCGCATTATCTGCCAGCAAGGTTCCACCAGTAGCGCTGGTGCCTCCATATTTATGAGTCCAATCTCCATTTACAGGCAATAATACATAACTCTTTCCGGCTGTTAGATCTAGAATAATACCGTATGAAACTGCATCAATCCGGGTAAACTGTTGTGATGGTATTGGTACAGGATTGGCCCAACCACCTGGTGTAGCATCCCCTACAATATATAAATTGGTCGGAATAGTTGTTGTAAAGGGTGTAACGGTATAGGTACCTGTTTGGAAGTTTACAACTATTTGATAATTGCCAGTCGTTGCGGGCGCCGGAGTATTAGAACCAGGCACTGCATTATCAGCCAATAAAGCACCACCTGTTGCACTTGCACCACCATATTTATGAGTCCAATCGCCATTTGTTGGTAAAAATAAATAACTTTTTCCAGCGGTTAAATTGACTACAATACCGTAAGAAACTGCATCTATCCGGGTAAATTGTTGAGAAGGTAAAGGAACCGGGTTGCTCCAACCACCTGGTGTAGCATCCCCTACAATATATAAAGTTGGTGGTATAGGGGTAAACGTGGTGATGTTAATTGGCACCGCATTAGAATAAACTAATGGCGTAGTATAACTGGTTCCTAAATAACTAACTATTCTGAACTCCACGTTTTTGGTTGATCCACCTATCACACCAACTGCTATTGCGGCTGAATTTAAATCATTTACCGATATACCTGAAGTTAATGCATTGTCATATTTTATTACCTGTGGGTGAGCAAAATTATCACCAACCGTATCTATTTGTAAAGCATAATTAATAACATTAGTGCCATACGTACTTGAATTCCAATTAAAAGAAATAGCAGTATTAGTGGCATCAGTCACTTTTAGCACCAATGGGGTGGTAGAAGATGGTACAAGTGTAATTGGAACTAAATAAGAAGTAATTTTTACTGTAATAACATTAGATTTTAGCTGTTCATTATTATTACCATAAGAAGAAGTTACCCTTATATCAAAACTAAATGTCTGCCCGGGAGCAAAGCCAAATCCTGCTAAAATATCATTGAGTTGTTGACCTGTAAAAGAAATGCCAAGTTTACCAGATACAATGCTTGTAACTTCTTTAGAAAAATTACGGCCTGAAGAATCTATCTCAAGAATAAATTTCTGAGTAGAAGAATCCGTTGCATATTTTGGGTTAGTCCAGGAAAAAGTTGCAACAATTTTGTTAGAATCGCTGGGGGCCGGAGTTATGCTTATAGCAGAACTGGTTAATACCGGAGCTGAGCCATTGGCATAAAAAGGCAAATCAGCTACCTTTTTACAGGCAGTAAATGAAAATATGACGGCAAATGCTAACAATAGTTTTGATAAGTATTTCATGAGCTTTATTTTATACTGAAATGTTTATTATTTTTTCAAAAAGGAACATTTAAAATTATTGTGGAGTTACTGTAAATTTTCCTCTTTGGAAATCGAGTGATATTTTATACAGGCCGCCATTTGCGGGGCCCGGAAAATTATCTGAAAAGTCATAACCAAAATCGCCTCCTGATGGAGCAGGATTATTTTTTACCGCATATTTATGCGTCCAATCGCCATTAACAGGTAAGGCCAGATATTGTTTGCCTCCTATCAGGTTGACAGTGATTTCATAAAGAGTGGGTGTAACCATCGTGAACTGCTGGCTCGGCACTGGTACAGGATTATTCCATCCTCCTGCTGTGGCATCACCTACCAAAAATAATTGTCCGGAAGCCGGAGGATTTACTTTTGGAGGAATAGCATAAGGTGTTGCCGTAAGGCTTAATACATTTGAAGATAAAAGCGCCGCATTGCCACCTAAAAAAGCCTGCACTTCAATAGTAATTTTATGACTTACTCCGGTTGTTAATTGAAGCTGGTTTAATAATATATCATTAAACTCTCCCTGTGTAAATGTTTTTGATAAATCAAATCCTACTGATATTGTTTTCAAATTAGGATTTGTAAATGATGATGTAGTATCTATCAATATACTGTAGTTTACATTGAGCGAGCTTACACCGGTATTGAATTGATATTCAGGATTGGTCCATGATAACTTAAATGCTTCGTCATTAGCATTAGCATTTGATAAGGGAATGTCTCCTGTAACTGTTGAAGATAAAACTGGTGGCGTTCCTCCTTTTAAGATTACTTTATTTTCATCCTTTTTACATGACCACAGGCCGAAAATAATAAAGGCGCCAAGAAGTATTTTAAATATATTTTTCATACAAATTATTTTTAAAAATTTTAATAGCCGGGATTTTGAACAAGATTAGGATTAGCGGATAAATCTGAAGTTGGTAAAGGATATATTTTACGAAAATCCTGAACACCGCTTCCTGATTTTACACCGCCCTTCCATGGCCATAAATAAGTACCGGAAACAAATTTTCCATACCGTATTAAATCTGTTCTTCTAAAGCCTTCCCAATATAATTCCCTGCCTCTTTCGTCAAGAATAAAATTAAGATCAATGCTGGTTACATCGCCTGAAGCGTTGCCATAAGCACGCTCCCGTAATTTATTAATATATTGAATAGCTAAAGTATTGTCGCCGCCGGCACCACCACGAAGTGTAGCTTCTGCATAAATCAGGTACATTTCCGGCAAACGGAAAATCGGCATATCAATATCTGAATAATCCAAACTTTGACCATTGGCTCCTAACCTTGTTTTATTTCTGTATTTAGTAACAGCATATCCATCTGTAAATTGCGTGATATCATTAATGTCCAGGTTTTGCCCCGAAGTATAGAATTGAGATCTTTTATCTACGTTACCCGTAAAATCGGGGAAAAGTTCAGGAAGATTTTTAGTAGCCCTCAAACCTGACCAGCCGCCACCTGCTCCATAATCTGCTGCAGTCATACTGCCACCAATACATGCATGATTTAAATAGGTAGTACCGCCATAGTTTTGAGTTTTAAGACCATCGTAATTAATGGTTAAAATAAATTCATTTTTATCCAAATAATTATCAGCAAGCATTAACCAGCCATAATTAGGCACCAAAGTATAACCTGCATCTATCACTTTTTTAGAATAAATAATCGCAGAATCATAATGAGGTACTCCGGTATATACTGAATCATTCAAATAATTGCGTGCCAATAATGCCCATGCTGCTGCCTGGTCTGCACGTCCATATTCGTTTGTTTTAGGAGCAGCCATTTGCGGTTCGATGGTTTTTAATTCACTTTGAACATAATTGAAAAGATCTTTCCGTTGTATTTGTTTTGGAATAGTACCTATAGCATCCGCGTCAGTTACGAATGGGGGATTACCAAATAAATCCATCAAAACAGAATATTGATATGCCCTTAGAAAACGAGCCTCGGCAGTATATTGATGAATAACAGTTGCATCTGTTGCTGAAATTCCGTGTGCGCTTAAATTAGCGTCTGAAGACTGCCTGATAAAATCGTTAGCCAAAGTGATCTGGTACATGCTACGATAATACAACCCTTGCAAAAAAGGATTGTTGGAAGACCAGTTCATGTTGTGAAAATCCTGGATTCCTGCATCACCCCATCCAACAACCGCTTCATCTGTAGGAAGTTCCTGTGCGTTCCAATATAAACGGAAAAAATCTGAAGTACCGGCATCTATTCCCTGTATATCTCCACTTCCCGAGCCATTATTGCCCGTCATGGCAAAACTTCCATATACTTTTGCAAATGCCAGTTTATATCCTAACGGTGTACTATATACCTGTGTAGCAGTTAGTGCATTTGTAGGCAGGCGATCGAGGTTTTTGGTACAGGACATAAAAATTCCTGAACCAGCGATTGCCATAGCCATTAAAAATAATATCCTTTTTTTCATTATAATTGTTTTAATATTTTTTAGAAACTAAGGTTTAATCCTAAACTATAAACACGTGGGCGTGGATAAAAATTATTATCAACTCCACTGGCTACTTCGGGATCAAGTCCTTTATATTTAGTAATCACAAATACATTTTGAACGTTGGCATTGATGGTAAGCCGTGCTGCATTTTTCAATATTTTCCCAACATTATAACTTACGTAAGCATTATCCATTCTTAAAAATGAAGCATTCTGTACGTAATAATCTGATAAGAAAAATTTATCGCCACTACCAGAGAATTTGGATTCTAACAAATTAGTAGAACCATTATTCAAATAACCAATGGGATTAAAAATATTGCGTTGAGTGCCGGTGCTGGAATTCACATTATTAAACATATAATTTCCAAGGCTGGCACGAAGTACAAAACCTACATTGAATTTATTTACATTAAAGTTAGTGCTGGCACCAAACAGATAATCAGGATCTATCTTTTTATATTGATACAAATCTTTTTCATTAATAACACCATCGCGGTTTAAATCTGCAAAAAGTCCATCAATAGGCTGGCCCTTGGCATCGTAAACTTGTTTATATACATAAAACGAACCGCGGGGCAATCCAACTGAATTGATTAAAATAGTATTGCCCGTTCCGCCCGAAATTCCATAATACGTGTTTCCTGGATAATTGGGATTAGGAATAGCCGTCAGATTGGTAATTTTATTTTCGTTGTAGGTGGCATTAAAATTCAAATCCCAAACCATGTTTTGTTTTTTTATGGGTTGAAGATTGATACTGAACTCAATCCCTTTATTTTCCATATCGCCCACATTGGCAACAATTTGATTAGAGAAATTGCTTCCGGCAGATTGAGCAATATTGTTTAGCAGCCGGGATGTTTTTTTATAATAAACATCTATACTTCCATTAATGCGGTTGTTGGCAAAGCCATAGTCAATGCCTGCATTATAGGTTTCGGTTTGTTCCCATTTTCTTTGCGGATAATATCCGCCTGGTGCATACATGTGATAAAAAGAATCTGCAAATTGATATTGGGAAGTTCCATCACTATAACCGTAAAAGGAATTATAATCATAAAAACCGATACCGCTTTGCTGCCCTGTTAATCCATATCCTAATCTTAGTTTCAAATCAGAAACTGTTTTAGAATTTTCCAGGAATTTTTCATTTTTCATATTCCATGCAAAGGCTCCCGAAGGAAAAACACCCCAACGGTTTTCTTTGCTAAACCTTGATGAACCATCTGTACGGATAGTACCAGTAAACAGATAACGGTTATTTATTGAAAGATTGGCACGTCCATAATAAGAGACCAATGTATATTCAGGTTTATCAAAAGCAAAACTTGGTGGTGACCCTACAATGGTACCGTTCACTGTTTTATCGGCATAATTAAATACGGTAGTAAGAAAATCCTGGTAAGCATAACCACCTACTAATTCGAGTCTTGAATCTCCCTTAAAATTTTTAGTATAATTTAAATAAGCTTCTAATAATTTATCATTCCTCTTCTGCAGGTATTTATCATTAACTCCTCCAAACTTTCTATCCGGAGTTCTTAAGTAAGATTGTGCTGCGCTATCATTTACAAAAATGGTACCCGAGCCTGTAGACACATCATAACCTAAATTTACAAAGGCATGCAGGTCTGGCAGAAAATGAACTTTATAATCTATCAACGCATTTCCAACACTTCTGCGTACCTCACTTATATCGTTTCGTTCCATCAGTAATCCTACAGGATTGAGTGGTGCAAGCGCTCTCAGGCCGGTTGCTGTAGTAGGATCAAGCCATTCCCAAAATCCATTATAACGGTTACTACCAGAGTAAACCGGTTTTGTAGGATCAAATGAAGCTGCTGCACCAATAGCGCCCTGGTTGGCAAAACGGGTTTCACTTATAGAGGCTTTTACGTTTATATCTATTTTTAAATGATCGTCAAAAAACCGGGGGCTCACATTTAAACCACCTGAATAACGATCTAATTTGTCAGTTTTTAAAATCCCCTGTTGATTTAAATATCCTAAAGAATAACGGTAAGGCATATTTTTATAACCACCACTTACACTTATATTATTATCAGATGATAAAGCGGTTTGATAAATCTGGTCCTGCCAATCGGTGCTTGCTGTACCGAGTAATTTTATATAAGTTGAATCGCCATTTGCTTTTACATAATTTCTAAAAGCATCGGCGCTGAATACATCAACTTTTTTAATAATTTTTGAAACAGAAAAGTTGGTATTGAAATTAACAACCGGTTTTCCACCCAGTCGTCCTTTTTTGGTAGTAATAATGATAACGCCATTAGAAGCCCTGGAACCATAAATAGCGGTAGCAGATGCGTCTTTTAAAATACTGAACGATTCAATATCATTTGGATTGATAAGGCTCAAAGGGTTTGCTGCGCCTGAGATAGAGCCATTGTCCAAAGGCACTCCATCAATTACTATTAATGGATCGTTACTGGCGCTTAAAGATGCGCCGCCCCTAATCCTGATCGTACTTCCGGCACCCGGAGCTCCACCATTGGAAATAATAGAAACACCCGGAACTTTACCGGCGATCAATTGTTCAGGTGAAGTAATTTGTCCCGATTGAAAATCTTTTGCATTTACCTGGGTTACTGAACCGGTAAGGTCCCTTTTGCGGGTAGTACCATATCCAATTACTACTACATCGGTAAGAGCCTGCGCTGTACTCACAAGAACAACCGTTACGTTGGATTGCGAGGTAATATCAATCTGTTGAGTTTCCGAACCAACATAACTTACCTGAAGTTGTTTTGAATTTGCTGGAACATTAATGGAGAAAGTGCCATCAGCAGCGGTTCTTACACCGGTTTTTTGACCAACTACAATTACTGATGCATCGGGCAATGGAGTTCCATCTTTTGAAATTACCGTGCCGGTGATAGTTCGGGTTTGCGCATTAGCAACAAAAGCGAACAGGAAAAAAAATACCAAAACACTTATGTGTTTCGATACTTTAAGAATGCTTCTTCTCATAACAAAAGTTAAGTTTTTAATTATTTAATTATTCATCTAATTCTATATAAAGGATATTTCAAACAATCTTTATCAAGGCAATTCTAGCAACGTGTACTTTTTACACAAAATAAATGTGTATTTTTTACACAAAATAAATCAAAAATTTCAATCTCTCCATCTTTTTTGTTACTTTTTTTTGTAAAAGTATTATCGTTTTAAGATTGAGATATTTCCCGGCTTTTAGTTTGTACAAGAAGTGCGGAAATAAATGATAGCTGGTATCACTATTTGAATTCTAAATATCTCCAATAGACAACAACTTCTTAATAATTGCTGCTCCTGAATAAAAAATTTTCAGGAAAGTGAAAAATATTTTCGACATTCTATAGTCAACTTAAACCCACTTTATAATTTCGAAATTTTTTAAAAGTCAATCCCCGACCATTTCTTTTTCTTTTTCTCATATTTTTCATAATCAAACTTATAAAGTTTGCCTGGCCTGTGAGGAACATCTTGTTCTACTTCGTTTATGTCAACTAAAAAATCCATGGTGAAAAATTTCTTGCGAAAATTTCTCCTGTCGAGTTTGATATTTAAAATGGCTTCGTACAAATTTTGTAATTCGCGCAATGAAAATTTGCTTGGTAATAAACTAAAACCCAAAGGATGTTCCTGCACTCTTTTTTGTAACCAGGCGTAGCAGGTATCAAAGATTCTTTTATGATCAAATGCCAGATCAGTCAGGCTTTCTATTTCATGCCAATGCAATTCGTTATCAAGAATTTTAAGCCGGTGATTCTGAATATTTATTAAAGAACAATAAACTACCGTAACCACCCTGCCTGCCGGATGGCGGCCTACTTCCCCAAAAGTATGCACCTGCTCAAGATAAAGATCGTTTAGGCCGGTTCTTTGTTTTAAAATGCGGTAAGCAGATGCATCAAGATCTTCTTCAGGTTTTACCAGGTCGCCGAGTAATGACCATTTACTTTGGTATTTTTTAAGATCGGATCGAATAAGTAATACTTTAAGTTTATTTTCATCAAAACCAAATATGACACAATCTACTGATAGCGCAACCCGGTTAATGCTTTGTACTTCCGTTTGCAGGCCTTTTAAAGTCTTACCGTTTTTAGTAGCAGTTCCTGATTTTTTTGTTGGCATAATAAAAGCTTCACTCCCCAACGGGGAGAATTTTAAAAAGATTAATTATTTTTTATGATTTTAATGGTTTGGTTTTGTTGGTTTGCTAATACTGAAAGCAAATACGTCCCCTTTGCAAACTTCGCAAATTCATTTATATCTAAAACATTATTTCCTGCTGCTATTTGAATATTTTGTTTTAGTAATTGCCGACCGCTCAGGTCATATATTATTAAGGTCCCTTTATCCTGCACGGGCGATTCAATATTTACTTTTAAATTTTTTACAACCGGATTTGGATTCACCGTAACAAGCCATGAATTGGTAATGCTTTGTATTTTTATAATTCCGCTATAGTTGAAGTGGCCATCAATATCTACTCTTTTCAAACGGTAAAATGTTACGCCGGAAAAACTGCTTACATCATCAGTATAGCTATAATTACTTTTGCCATCTGCATTTATCTTCGCTAAGAATGAAAAATTTTGTCCATCAATACTTTTCTCTAATTCATAATGGCTAAGATTTAATTCGTTGGCAACCTGCCAGGTAAGCAGATTACCATTATTCTCTTTTTTTCCGGTAAAGTTCACGATGGTAACCGGCAATGCCGCATTCACATTGGTATAAACATGATATTCGCCCGGCTGCAAGGTAAATGATTGCGAAGCGCCGGTGGCGGCAATTGTATTTCCATTCAGGTAATCGTACCAAATTCCGGAATTAGGGAAAGTAACAGAACCTGTTTGCGCGATTACATCAAAATTTCCCATCACTACTATTTTATTAGCAGTAGATATAAGTTCCAGCCATTTAAAAACTCCACTCATGCTTTGGCTCGTTGCATTAGCAATAAACTCATCTTTAAACAAAGGATTAAATCTAAGTTTTATTAGCGCGGAATAAACATCATACAATTTTTTGCGGTTGGACATTTGTAAATAATCCCAACGTATAGGTTTAGGATCCATGCGGCAATTGCCTTGCGGGTAGGGCTGAGGAATGGTATTGCCCGGATTACAGGAAGTAATGGAATAATCGTAACCAAGTTCACCAAACTGCCATATCATTTTAGGCCCGGGAAGAGTAAGAAAAAATGCCGCGTCTAATTCTTCTCTTTTTAATGCAGTAGCCGTATCCTTTATATTATAACTTCCGGAGGAATTTCCATACGCTATGTTTTTATACATTAATCTTTCTTCATCATGGCTTTCCATATAAGTAACCAAATACGGATTGCTCCATCCACGCTGGTTAGCAATTCCGTAACTAAAATCCGATCCTGAATTATATCCCATTGAAGCCTGGTTATAACTGTAATTCTCATTTCCCCAAAGTAACATTCCATAATTTGACAGGACAGTTTCTTCTGAATTATCTGCAAAATGCTCAAGAATACAATAGGAAGAAGGCGATTTTAATTGCATGGTATCATAATATCTTTCCCAGATAGCCACACGGCTTGAATCATAATTGCCCCAGGCAGCCACATTACAATTATTTCCTGTGTTATCGCATGTTTGGGTTTGAGTAAACCCTTTGGAAAGGTCAAACCGGAATCCATCTATTTTATAACTATTGAGCCAGTAATCCATTACACGGCTTACAAAATACCTTGTTGCCAGGCTTTCATGATTCATATCGTATCCAACATTGTAGGCATGTTTTGCAACCGGGTTAAACCACGGATTATCCGCTGCAGGCCTGTTATTGGTGGCATCCCAATATAATTGAACCATTGGTGACGAGCCAAAAGAATGATTGAGCACCATGTCCATCACCACCGCTATTCCATCCTTATGGCAACTGTCTATGAATTCTTTTAAAGTATTGGCCGGCCCATAATATTTATCGGGAGCAAAATAAAAATCAGGATTATACCCCCAACTTAAATTTCCTTCAAACTCATTGAATGGCATAATTTCTATCGCGTTGATGCCAAGTGTTTTTAAATAGTTTAAGGTATCTCTTAACGTATTCCAATCGTGATTGGCCACAAAATCACGCACCAATAATTCATAAATAACCAGGTTTCTTTTATCAGGTTTTACAAAATTATTTACCTGCCAGTTGTAAGCAGGCTTAGCGGTTTGTAAAATACTTACAATACCGGTAGTTAACCCGGTAGGATACGCCTTCAAACCAGGATAGGTTGAGGATGGTATATATTGATCATTCGAAGGATCAAGAACTTTTTCAGTGTAAGGATCCGCGATTTTTAATGTGCCATTTACCAGGTATTGAAAACTATATTCTGTACCCGGCGTTAATCCATTAATGGTGATCCACCAATAATTTCCGTCAGGCGTTTTATTCATCTGGTATTGAGATTGCTCTATCCAGTTGCTTCCGGAAAATTCACCGATCACACAAATTCTCCCTTTTCCTGGTGCGTAGAGCACTAAAGTTGCTGTTGTATTATTCGGATCATAATTAATACCATCTTTTACGCCCGCAGGCAATGGAGCCACATTTACAGTGCCTGTTACAAAGAAGTTTAAGGTATCTCTTGAAATGGTAACTCCATCATTAGCTTCAGCAATTACCTGTTGGTTGCCGCTTGTAATTAGTGTAGGTGTATCCGCTATGGCAGTTGCCGTATTCGCACTTTTAATCTCAGTTCCGTTTAAATAAAGTTTAAGTGTGGCTGCATTATTACTTTTTGCAGATAATGCAATATTATCGCCCACAATTTTTGTTATCGGTTCCGGAACAGGTTTGTATGTTGGTTGAAAAAAAGGATTGGTTATGCGCACCGCCAGTGCACTTGTATAAATAGGAACATACATATCACTTCCGTCCGTGTTAGTCTGTTTTAGGTTCCCATTTCCGCTTCTAAAAAGAATGGCTATTTTTTTAATAGTTTCAGCCGGGTTAGACAATCCAAAATAAGTACGCAAGCCTCCGGTTATTGTAAAAGACCATTTATTATTACCCAGAGATGTTGCCTTTGCCGCGGGATCTGTAGTGCCCCAGGTAGTTTTTACATATTTCCAATCACTGGCACCTGTGCTCAAATTTGTTATTACTCCTATATGCACATATACGTCTGCCGGATTGTAATTAAGCAACCCTTGATTTCCCTTATTTGCATCAACAGTGATTGTAAAAGGAGTTGTGCTTTCCTGGGCAAAATCAGGTGTCCACGACAATAATTGAGAAAAACTTTGTACTGAAAACAGGATGATAAAAAAACTGAGTAGTGATTTTTTCATAAATAAGCAATCATTTATTGTGTAAAATAAACACATTATTTGGATAATCCATTTTTATGGATAATTTATTTCAAAAAAATCTACGAATTACCATTGCCAGAACTGAGGTTTACTGTATGATTTGACTAATTATCATTACTGAAAACAATAAATTGAAATTCGTAACAATTCCTGGTTGATGATTTTCCCGCTTCATCCCCAATTGCTTTTTTTTGTAGTTTTAATTATTTTCAAATTGACAGATGTATACAAAGACGCAAATACAGGATTTACAAAACCTAACCAATAAGCTTATAAAATCAACTGGCAGCATTGATGAATTACGCGATGTGCTTCGTTTTCATGAATACCGTTATTATATTTTAAATGATCCGTTAATTTCAGATACAGAATATGATCTGCTTTATAAAAAACTTGAAAAACTTGAAAAAGAAGATCCATCTTTAATAACCCCGGATTCGCCTACACAAAGAGTGGGCAATAGTCTCAATAAAGATTTTGTAACGGTGTCTCATTTGGTACCTATGCTAAGCCTTGAAAACAGCTATAATCCGCAAGACCTTATTGATTGGGACATTAGATTAAACGGGCTCGTAGATCATCAAAAAATCCACTTTAGTGCTGAACCAAAATTTGATGGCGCCAGTATTTCTCTAATATACGAAAATGACATGCTGGTCCGTGGTGCAACCCGCGGAGACGGAGCTGCCGGAGACGATATAACTTTCAATATTAAACAAATTGGTTCCATTCCTTTATCAGCAAAATTCTCTGAATATGGAATTAAAAAAATAGAGATCCGGGGAGAGGTTTTATTGACAAAAGAAAATTTCAGAAAGTTTAATGAATCACTTGCTGAAGAAGGAATAGCGCCGCTTGCCAATCCCAGAAACGCCGCTGCCGGATCGCTAAGGATGAAAGACCCTGCGGCAGTCAGAAAACGAAAACTGGAAGCCATCCTTTACCATGTAAGTTTTATACAATTGAACCGGGAAGGATTAAAAGATTATCCTCAATTGCTGAACACTCATTCCGGAACATTACAACTACTTGCTGAACTCGGGTTTAAAACCCCGGTCAATGAAAAGAAAATTTTCACTAATATTAATGATGTAGTAAATTTTTGCCTGGAGTTTGAAAATAAAAGAGATGAGTTGCCTTATGAAATAGACGGCATGGTAATAAAAGTGAATGAAATAGAACTGCAACAGCAGGCTGGCAGTACTACGCATCATCCACGGTGGGCAATTGCTTATAAATTCAAAGCCCGCCAGGCAACTTCAAAATTAATAAATGTTGAATTCCAGGTAGGGCGCACAGGCTCTATAACACCGGTTGCCAAAATAGAACCCGTGCCAATTGGAGGCGTTACCGTTAGTTCTGTTTCTCTTTTTAATGAAGGCATTATTGAAGAAAAAGATTTGCGTTTAGGTGACACCGTTATTGTGGAGCGGGCAGGCGATGTAATCCCATATATTGTAAAACCACTTATCGAATTACGAACCGGAAAAGAAAAGAAAATTCATTTCCCTACTACCTGCCCTGTTTGCGGAGATCCCCTGGTAAAAACAGAAGAAGAAGCGGTATGGAGGTGTGTCAATATCAATTGCGAAGCACAGGTAGTAGAGCGAATCATCCATTTTGTGAGTAAGGATGCCATGGACATTAAAACCTTTGGGGAAGCCAATGTAAGAAAATTTTATGCTTTAGGTTTAATAACCGACATCCCATCCATTTATTCTATTGATTTTGAAAAAATATCCTCTCTTGAAGGATTCAAACAAAAATCTGTTGAAAACCTGAAGTCAGCAATTGAGGGTTCAAAAAAACAAAGTTTGAACCGGCTTATTTTTGGATTGGGAATTAGATATGTTGGAGAAACTACTGCTAAAATATTAGCAAAAAATGTAGATACCATTTTTGATCTGAAAAATTTTTCTATTGAGGAATTGCAGCAGATGAAAGACATCGGCAATAAAGTAGCGGACAGTATTTTTGATTTTTTCCATAATGAAGATAATATCAAAATGCTGCAACTACTTGCCGCAAAAGAAGTAAATATTAATGGCGATAAAACCGAACCACTATCAGGAAAGCTTTCAGGAAATACATTTTTATTTACAGGAACATTGCCCACTTTAAAAAGAAGCGAAGCTGAAAAATTAGCTGAAGAGAATGGTGGCAAGCTTCTTTCATCAGTAAGCAGCAATCTAAATTACCTTGTAACAGGAGAATCGGCGGGAAGTAAACTGGACAAGGCAAAAAAAATAAAATCAATTAAAATAATCAGTGAAAAAGAATTTTTAAATTTGATACAAGGTTAGTTTTGTAACTTCATTTCAAACTCTTGCTATGATCAAAAAAATAAATGGCGAAATCTGGAAGCCCATCCGGTTCAACGGATGGAAAATTATGAGGAATAATTATGCAATCTCATCTCATGGGCGTGCAGCGAGTTATAAAGAAGATATTCTAGTAGATGGGAAGCTGTTAGCGGGCTCGCTTACTGCGGGGTATAAAACTTTAAATCTTCATATTGAAGGCAAAAGCGGTACCCTTTATTTCCATCGTGAGGTAGCTAAATTATTCAATAAGAAAAATTCTCCAAAAGAGAAATTTGTTATTCATCTCAATCACAATAAAACCGATAATCACACCAAAAATTTAAAATGGGCTTCGCAAAATGAAGTGATTGTACACCAGCAAAAAAGCCCGGTTAAATTAGCCTATAAAAAAGTACAAAGCGCAAGAACAAAAGGATTGAAACTCAATGCCTACCAGGTAAAAGCCATAAAAGCCATTCTGGATAACCCGCGCCGCAGGCTTACTCACAAGCAAATTGCCGAAAAATATCAAGTAAGCCCAATGACCATTTACAGAATTAAAAGCGGAGAGAGCTGGGGAAAGGTTTAGGTTTATTTTAAAGGCTGATTTTTAAAATCCCAGGGAAATTTTCTTTTGAGAAAATTAATCTTTCCATTTCATAACTATAACCCTTAAATGTAAAACTTTAAACCTCCAATATTCAATTGATTCAACCCTCTACTCTTTCTTTTTTAAAAAATCTTAAAAAGAATAATAACAAACCCTGGTTCGATCAAAACAGGGAAAAATATGTATCTGCAAAAAATGATTTTGAAATTTTTGTAACCGATCTTTTACAAAAAATGACTGTCGTTGATCCGGATATGAAAGAGCTTACTCCTAAAAATTGCCTGTTCAGAATTAACCGTGATATCCGTTTCTCAAAAGATAAAACTCCCTACAAAATCAATATCAGCGCATCTTTCAATAAGGGTGGTAAAAAATCAATTAATGCCGGCTATTATTTCCATTTACAACCCGGTGGCCATAGTTTTGCAGGTGGCGGCATTTGGATGCCAGCGGCTCCGGAATTAAAAAAACTCAGGCAGGAAATTGATTATTGTTTTCCTGAATTTAAAAAGATCATAAATGCTCCCTCTTTTAAAAATGTTTATGGCGTATTAGAAAAAGATAAAGATCAAATGCTGGTGAATGTTCCTAAGGGTTATGAAAAAGAAAATCCCGCTGCGGAATATTTGAAGTTAAAAAGTTTTATAGCGACTAAAAATATTCCCGACACAGCACTTCTTCTACCGGATTTATCCAATGAAATTTCAAAAGTATTTAAGGCATTAATGCCATTGGTAAAATTTATAAACAGGTCTTTTGAATAAATTTAAAACCCCGTTGCAATACTAACAAAAAAGGTGCTCAATTGCGGGCACCTTTTTTTAACACTCTTTGCTTTTGCTATTACCTTTTCCCTTGAATTCCTTCCCGATGAGTGTTCATTGTTTCGCCACTTTTAAGGTTTTCAGGACGGCTCCTTTCATTTAGCATTTTTCCACTTTTAGATTTTAGATTTTGTCCTTTGCGGGCTAAGTCATTTTCATGGCCATGATTTTTTTTAGTTGCAGGCATGATTAAAAATTTTTAGGGTATTATCACAATATTGTGATGAAGAGAATTTCCATAAAAAATATGCCAAATCAAATTCATTTTATAAAAATGATAGTAGTGTGTCAATATGTTGAATCTATTTAACAAAATCTGTTATCCTGTTTAAACATTTAGATTAAGGGATACAAAATTCATTGATGATTTGAATGTTCATCTCTCTTAACATTTTTTTACATTTTAAAAAAATCTGTTGCCTACCGGATAAGTCACAAAAAAATACGCCACCCTTTGGCAGCGCATTCTTTATAAAAACTTTTATAATTTATCGGACCAATTTTAATTCATCAATGATATTTTTGGCACCGCCCAATTTATCAATGCACCAAAGCACATAGCGCACATCTACACATATGGTACGGTTGAGGTCTTTATCAAATTGAATTTTATGGCTAAGCGCTTCATAGTTTCCATCAAAAGCAAGCCCGATTAAATTACCATAAGCATCCATAACCGGTGAACCAGAGTTCCCGCCGGTAATATCATTGGTCGTTATAAAATTGATCAGAAGATCGTTATGTCTTTTATCAATATATTGCCCAAAATCCCTTTTTTTCAATAGCTCAATTTCTTTGGCGGGCAGGTCAAATTCATAATCGCCTGGAATGTATTTTTCAAGAATTCCTTCACTGGTGGTATAATAATCATAATGAACCGCGTCGCGGGGATTATAGCTTTTTACATTTCCATAACTTACCCTCATACTGAAGTTGGCATCGGGATACATTTTTTTGGCTGCAGTGGGGTTTATTTCCATAATACCTTTTAAATAAAGTCTGCCAAGCTCATTATTTTTTGCAATAAAATCGCTGTAAAGTTTACTGTATTTAAGCGTATAATTTTTTACAAATGCGGAAGCATACGCGAAAGCAGGATCGTTTTGTAAGGTTACAGCATCAGGCCGCTCTAAAAAGGCAGCCCACTTTGCAGAATCCAGGATCATGGTATTATTGAAAACATAATCGGCCCAGGCTTTATAGGTAGCCTCTTCATTCAATGGGCCAAATTTTTCTTTTAATTGCTGATAAAATTCTACAGGATGCTGGCTTTTATCCACATCCGTATAATACATCATCGCTGTTTTGGCCATTATAATTTTATCGCTCGGAAGATCTTCTTCTTCCAAAAAATTTTTCCTTGCAGTATTTTCAGCCTGCAAGGCATTGTTCAAATCTGATTGCGATTTCCCCTGCTCCACCAAAGCTCGTTCCACTGATAATAACGAAGAGGCAAAAGCTGCCAAAGGCGAACCTAAAATACCTTCAATGGTATAAACACGTTCTTTGGCATAGGGCGTCCATGCCTCATAATTTTTTTCATACTCAGCTATCACATTTTGATATTCAGGTTTATTTTTCGCCCAGGCTTCAAAATTATTTTCAGCTTTTTGCTTGTTCTCATACACATGGTATTTTTCAAGTTGTTTGGTTTCGCCGTCATAAAATTTATAATAATTGGCAATAGAAGAATAGCTTTCGGCAAGTTTCAATTTTACTGCGGGGTCTTTGATCATTTGAGCATACATTGCTTTTAATCTTACATCGCGAAGATTTACCAAAGAAGGATTATCAATTCCATTTTTTAATTTGATTCCAAAAGAAGTTTCATAACGGTTGGTACCTCCGGGATAGCCATAGATCATAGAATAATCACCATCTTTATAGCCTTTCAAGGAAACCGGTAAAAACCATTTTGGCTTTAAGGGAACGTTATCTTTACTGTAAGTTGCTGGCTTTCCATCTTTAGTAGCATATACTCTAAAAATGGAATAATCACCTGTATGGCGCGGCCATTCCCAGTTATCAGTATCTCCTCCAAATTTGCCTACTGTTTCAGGAGGTGCTCCTACCAGCCTAATGTCTTTATAAATTTTATATACATACATCAGGAATTGATTCCCTTTAAACATGCTATAAACTTTTCCGGAAATGCCATTAGAAGTATCCAAAACCTTATCAGTTATTTCCCTATACACTTCAGGGTTTTTTTTGGCCCTGTCTGCATAATCCAATCCTTTCAAAGCCTTTTCTACCTGGTCTGTTACATCTACTATTTTTTCAAGAAAAGTTACCGTCAGGTCAGATTTTATTTCCTGGTCTTTTGAATAAGCATAAAAACCATCTTTCAGGTAATTATGTTCTATAGTGCTGGCACCTGCTATCACTCCGTAACCGCAATGATGATTCGTAAATATCAATCCCTGATTACTTACAATTTCTCCGGTACAGCCACCGCCAAAAATGATTACAGCATCTTTTATAGATGGTTTGTTGATGCTATATAATTGTTCTTTAGATAATTTTAAACCATGTTTTACCATGTCGTTATATACTTGCTGGCCAAGCAACATGGGAAGCCACATACCTTCATCAGCGCTGGCTTTAAAAAGTGTGAAGCTTAAAAGAATTACGACAAATAATTTTTTCATTATACTATGTTTTTGTAGGGACAGATTGCAACCTGTCCTTTGATGTGATACAATAACAGGTCGCGACCTGTCGCTACTTAATAATCAATCACCTGTTCTTCAATATGCTCAGGTATTTTTCTAAATTCATATTGTTGATTTCTTAATTGCGGTTCAAAGCCAGCATCTCTTATGGCTTCCTGTATTCCTTTGCTGGTAAAGCGATGCGGGGCGCCGGCAGCACTAACAACATTCTCTTCTATCATAATACTTCCAAAATCATTAGCGCCTGCATGTAAACATAATTGTGCTACCTCCTTGCCCACGGTAAGCCAGCTTGCCTGGATGTTTTTTACATTCGGCAACATAATTCGGCTCATCGCAATCATCCTGATATATTCTTCAGGAGTTGTAAGGTTTTGAACGCCCCGTATTTTTGTAAGCAAGGTATCTACATCCTGAAATGTCCATGGAATAAATGCTAAAAACCCTTTCGCTCCTTCAGGTTTTTTTGCCTGAACTTCTCTTAATTTTACCAGGTGCTCAAATCTTTCCACTATGGTTTCTACATGGCCAAACATCATAGTGGCAGAAGTGGTAAGATTTAATTTATGCGCTTCTACCATAATATCCAGCCATTCCTGCGTGCCGCATTTTCCTTTGCTAATTAATCGCCTAACCCTGTCTGTTAGTATTTCAGCTCCAGGCCCGGGAAGAGAATCCAAACCAGCTTCTTTCAGCGCCATTAATACTTCGCGATAGGTTGATTTTTCAAGCTTGGTGATATGCGCTACTTCCGGGGGCCCCAGCGCATGTAATTTTAAAGCAGGATAAAGCTTTTTTAATTCCTTAAAGAGATTTACATAATAACTTAATCCTAATTCCGGATGATGGCCGCCCTGTAATAATAACTGCTCGCCACCATAAAGAAAAGTCTCATCAATTTTTCTTTTATAAGTTTCTATATCTGTGATGTATGCTTCTTTGTGGCCGGGAATTCTATAAAAATTGCAGAATTTACAGTTGGCAATACAAACATTGGTTGTGTTTACATTACGGTCTATAATCCAGGTTACCTTTCCATGGGGCACCTGTATTTTTCTTAGCTGATCGGCTACAGCCATTAGTTCTGCCAAAGAAGCATTCTTAAATAAAAATACCCCTTCCTCAATGGTAAGGAATTCAAACTGGAGGGCTTTCTGTAATAATAGGGATGTATTCATTGTATTTATTTTTTTAACAAAGAAATTTTACACTTTGTAAAAAATTTATGCAAAAATACTTGCATTAATCTTAAATTCAGTTTTTATCAAATGAACAGAATTTTACTATATCTGTTATTTACATTTTCCACAATTACGACTTATGGACAGGAAATCTATTTTGATAAACCAGCGAAGTTTATAACAGAATTCCCATTTAAGCAACTTACCGGCGGAGTAATCCTGGTTCAGGCAAAATTTAATAATATTACCGAGCCTTTCAATTTTATTTTAGATACCGGTAGCGGCGCCATTTCATTAGATTCATCCACAACCGCCGAATTTAAAATTCCGCACGTGCCTTCCGGAAGAACCATTAATGGAATTGCCGGAATCCGTGAGGTAGATTATGCAAAAAATAACAGCATTACATTTCCAGGTTTAACAATTGAAACCCTTGATTTTTATATTAATGATTATGAAATTTTAAGTAGCGTATATGGTGAAAAAATTGACGGTATTATTGGATATAGTTTTTTTCGCAGGTACATTGTAAAAATTGATTATGATAGTTTGCATATCCAGGTTTTCTCACCTGGAAACATTCGTTATCCATCTGGCGGAACCCTGTTGTACCCGCTATTTACTGCGTTACCCATTGAACCGTTAACTATTAAGGATTCAAGAACAGTGGTCTCTAATTTTTATTTTGACACGGGGGCCGGACTTAATTTTTTAATAAGTAAACAATTCCAGGATGATAGTTCTTTTTTATTGAAAAAAAGAAAGCCCGTTTCTATACAGGTGCAGGGCTTAGGTGGCAAAAAGGAAATGTTACTAACTATTATTAAAGAAGTACGAATAGGCCCTTACAAATTTAAAAAAGTGCCCACTAATGTTCTTGACGATGAATATAATGCTACTTCTTATCCTTTCATTTCAGGCCTTATCGGTGCCGATATTTTACGCCGGTTTAATATGATCATCAATTATCCTAAAAAAGAAATTCACTTAGTACCCAATAGCCATTATCGTGATAATTTCAATTACTCTTACACCGGTATCAATATGTATTTTGCTGATGGAAAAATTTTCTCTGATGAAGTAATTAAAGGCTCGCCGGCCTATAAAGCAGGATTAAAAAAAGATGATATTATTATAGGGGTAAATAATAATTTCAGTAACAACATCACTGTATATAAAAACCTGATGCAAAATGTTGGCGAAAAAATCGTTTTGCTTGTCTTAAGAGATAAAACCCCTGTCATTTTATCTTTTCATGTGAGACGTATTTATTAATGATACAGCGGGAATGCTCAATTGAATACAATATTTTAGCATGAAAAATCACCATTACAAAGGCGGCAAACATTACTGACCTCCCAAAAACCTTTTTACAATTTCTTTTCCAATTCTTTTTGGGAAAATGAATCGGTTTAGCGCAATTTTGCAGCCATGATAAAATTTGAAAAATTTGTTTTAGGTAATGGATTACGGGTTATCGTGCATGAAGATAAAAGCACACCAATGGTTGTAATTGATGTTATGTATGATGTGGGCGCACGTGATGAAGAACCCCACCGTACAGGATTTGCGCATTTATTTGAGCATTTGATGTTTGGTGGCAGCATTAATATAGACTCGTACGATGAACCGCTGCAAATGGCCGGTGGAGAAAATAACGCCTACACCACTAACGACCTTACCAATTATTATTTGCAATTACCGGCAGAAAATATTGAAACAGGTTTCTGGCTGGAAAGTGATAGAATGTTGTCACTTGGTTTCAGTGAAAATTCACTTGATGTGCAACGAAAAGTAGTTAGCGAAGAATTTAAAGAACACTATATCAATAAACCGTATGGCGATGTATGGCACAAGCTGCGCGAGCTCGCCTATAAAGAACATCCTTATAGATGGATGACGATAGGAAAAGAATTGAGCCATGTGGAAAATGCACAACTACAAGATGTAAAAGATTTCTTTTATAAACATTATACGCCTTCCAATGCCATCCTGACGGTTGCCGGAAATGTAACTTTGGATCGCGTTAAAGAATTAGCGGAAAAATGGTTTGGCGATATCCCTGCAGGTATAAAACATATAAGAAACCTTCCGCAGGAACCGGTACAGAAGGAAGCCCATTTTTTAGAAATAGAAGCAGCAGTTCCCCTGGATGCACTTTATAAATGTTGGCATATTTCCACACGCCTTGATAAGAGGTATTATGTTGCTGATATGATAACTGAAATTCTAGGTGGTGGTACTTCATCAAGATTGTTTCAAAGCCT
Source organism: Hanamia sp. (assembly GCA_036565505.1). GTDB lineage: Bacteria > Bacteroidota > Bacteroidia > Chitinophagales > Chitinophagaceae > Ginsengibacter. The sequence continues at coordinate 4,347 of DATCMY010000153.1, read as the reverse complement.
GGTAAAAGAACAACAATTGTTTAGCAGTATACAATGTGCGCATCTTGGAAGCATTGATGCTGGCCTTCTTTATATTGAAGGAAAATTAATAAAAGGCATCCCTATTGAACAGGGTGAAAAAGCTATTGCAGTTGAATTGGATAAAATGAAGGCTGAAAAAATCAGTGAAACTGAATTACAAAAGATAAAAAATAAAACAGAAAGTTTACTCGCTTTTGAAGACATTAGCCTAATGAACAGGGCCAACAGCCTTGCTAATTATGAATTACTGGGCGATGCTGGTTTAATGAATAAGGAATTATTACTTTACCAGGCAGTTACTGCTGAGGATATTCTTACAGAGTGCCGGGAGGTTTTTGTAGATACCAATTGCAGCACACTTTATTACCGTTCTACCATTAAACAGTGAGTTAAATACCCAATCTTTTTTAAAGAAATTAAATTTCCTTCATCCATTTAAAAATAAAAATGGATCATTAAAATAAAAAATTAATAATGCCAGACAGAAAAATAGCTCCCCCGATAAAAGATGCCATAGAGTTTAACATAACCCTTAATGCCTGCTCCCGCTTTTTGCTTTCCAACGGAGCACCGGTATATTACATTAATGACGGAGCTGAGGAAGTAGCCATGATTGAATTCGTTTTTAAAGCTGGCAATTCGTATGAAAATAAAAATGGAGTGGCAGCTACCACCAACTATCTCATTAAAAACGGTACCAGCAAAAAAAATGCTTTTGAAATAACAGAAAGTTTCGAATATTTTGGTGCTTATTTAAACCGAAATTGTAATAATGAAACGTCAACCATAACGCTGCATTGCCTTTCCAGGCATTTAAAAGAATTATTGCCTGTTATCAGGGAACTGATAACAGATGCTGTTTTTCCACAAAATGAATTAGAAATTTTTCAACAAAATAGTATTCAGCGACTATCTGTTAATTTGCTGAAATGTGATTTTGTAGCCAACCGGTTAATCGATGAATATTTATATGGTGCCCAACATCCTTATGGAAGAGTAAGTAATAAAGAAGATATTGAAGCGCTTACAAGAGAAGACCTTACAGCATTCTTTAAACAATATTATCTAAATGCAAAATGCAGTATTTTTTCTGCCGGAAAACTTCCTGCTGATTTTGAATCGCTGCTGGAAAAATATTTTGGCGACCTTTTACTTAATGAAAATTTACCTACAGTACTACATAAACGCGAATTGGCTTCACAAAAAAAATACCGCATCAGCAATGATGAAAAGGGAGTGCAGGGAGCTATCCGCATAGCACGGCCATTTCCCAACCGCCATCATCCCGATTTTAAAAAAGTATCGATCCTCAATACTTTATTCGGCGGCTATTTCGGTTCAAGGTTAATGAGCAATATCAGGGAAGAAAAAGGCTATACTTATGGCATTTCAAGTTATTTACAAAACCACATTGATGATGGCGCATGGATTATAAGTACCGAAGCAGGTAAGGATGTATGTGAAGCCACCATCGAAGAAGTACATAAAGAAATGAAATTATTGAGAGATGAACCCATTGATGCGGAAGAATTATTATTGGTAAAAAATTATATGATGGGCCTCAACCTCGGTTATGTAGATGGGCCGTTTCATGTAATTTCAAGATGGAAAAGTTTAATCCTCAATGATCTTGACGAAAAATATTTTTATGATTCTTTGAATACAATAAAAACTATTTCAGCCGAAGAATTACAGGCGCTTTCCAATAAATATTTATTACCGGAAGAATTTTTTGAATTGGTTGTAATATAAGTTAGCTTTCAGGAAATTAGATTTATGAGATTTATCATCCGACTTCTTATCACAGCCGCAGTAGCATATGGATTGTCAATGATTTTGAGTCCGCATGTCCACATTAATTCTTATTCTACCGCATTAATTTTTGTTTTGATACTGGGAATTTTAAATGCCATAGTAAAACCGATCCTTATTATTTTAACCTTACCAATTACTATTCTCACCTTAGGAATATTTCTACTGGTCATCAATGTTTTGATGGTTCTTCTTGCTGGAAAATTTGTTTCAGGGTTCCATGTAGATGGATTTTTATGGGCTTTTATTTTCGGAATACTATTGTCTTTTATTTCTTCCACACTTAACAATTTTGAAAAAAGGTAATCAGTAAAGAACCCGGATTTTTCTTTATTCTACATTCCCTTTTATTCAAAAACCATCTTTTTTATTTACGAATGAAAAGATGAAATTTGTAACATGCAATTCAATAGAAATAATTTATCGGAAGAAACGCTCAAAGATCTATACAGGAATTTACTTCTACCCCGGATGATAGAAGAAAAAATGCTTTTATTGTTACGCCAGGGAAAAGTGTCAAAATGGTTTAGCGGCATTGGGCAGGAAGCCATCTCTGTAGGCGCTACTTATGCACTTCAACCCGATGAATGGATAATGCCACTTCACCGGAACCTCGGCGTTTTCACCACAAGAAAAATGCCTTTGCCCGATTTGGTAAAACAGTGGCAGGGCGCTCTTGACGGCTACAGCAAAGGAAGAGAACGCAGTTTTCATTTTGGAAATAAGGAACATTTTATCTGCGGAATGATATCGCATCTAGGGCCGCAACTGGCCGTTGCCGATGGAGTTGCTCTTGCCTACAAATTGAAAAAGCAGGAAAAAGTATCTCTTGCTTTCACAGGTGATGGCGGCACCAGTGAAGGAGATTTTCATGAAGCATTGAATGTAGCTGCCGTATGGGACTTACCGGTAATATTTATTATTGAAAATAATGGTTATGGATTAAGCACCCCTGTTAGTGAGCAATTTCGTTGCGAGAACCTGGTGGATAAGGCAAAAGGATACGGCATGGAAGGCGTGCAAATTGATGGCAATAATATTCTTTCAGTTTATGAAACTGTAAAAGGCGTACGTGAATATTGCATCAAAAATCAAAAACCCTATTTAATAGAGTGCATGACTTTTCGCATGCGTGGCCATGAAGAAGCGAGTGGTGTAAAATATGTTCCCAAAGAAATGTTTGAAAAATGGATTGAAAAAGATCCGATAAGAAATTATGAGCGGTTTTTGGTGGAAGAAAATATTCTTACCAACCCGGAGATTGCGGAAATTCGAAATGAAATAAAAGAATATATAGATAGTTGCCCGCTTATCCCCGAAGGGGAAACAAACAACCACTCTAATAGAAATGCGGAAATTTCTAATAGAGAAATGAATGATGTGTATGCAAAAGAAAATATCTCTTTCGAATCTAATAAAAATACCTATTCAGAAAAGAAGGTTGTAACGCCCCCTTCCGGGGTTAGGGGACTTCGTTTTATTGACGCTATCAAAGAAGCGCTGCATCAATCAATGCTTGCTCATCCCAACCTGATTTTAATGGGTCAGGATATTGCGGAATATGGCGGCGCTTTTAAAATAACAGAAGGCCTTTTGAATGAATTTGGTAAAGAAAGAGTGCGAAATACTCCCTTGTGCGAAAGTGCTATTGTAGGCACCAGTCTCGGATTGTCACTGGAAGGTTTTAAAAGTGTTATGGAAATGCAGTTTGCAGATTTTGTAACGGTTGGCTTTAACCAGGTCGTAAATAACCTCGCAAAAATTCATTATCGCTGGGGACAAAACGCAGATGTGGTTATACGAATGCCTACCGGCGCAGGAGTAGGTGCAGGGCCATTTCACAGCCAAAGCAATGAAGCCTGGTTTGTACATACACCGGGCTTAAAAGTAGTTTATCCTTCCACACCGGAAGATGCAAAAGGATTATTAATAGCAGCGATCAACGACCCTAACCCGGTAATGTTTTTTGAACACAAAGTATTATACAGAAGCATAAGTGCCGATTTTCCACAGGAATATTATGAAGTAGAAATTGGAAAAGCCAGGCAGGTGCGTAAGGGTATTGACATTAGTATCATTACCTATGGCATGGGTGTCATTTGGGCAACAGAATATGCGGATGCACATCCAGAAATTTCAATTGATATTCTTGACCTAAGAACATTGCTGCCATTGGATTATAAAGCTATAAGAACATCGGTAAATAACACAGGAAAAGTTTTGGTACTTCATGAAGATACTCTTATTGGTGGCATTGGTGGAGAAGTGGCCGCCTGGATAGCACAAAACTGCTTTGAGTTTTTGGATGCTCCTGTCATGCGTTGTGCCTCACTCGATACTCCTATTCCTTTTAATACGGAGCTCGAAAAAAACTTTCTGGCAAAATCAAGATTGGATGAAATGGTGCAAAAATTAATTCATTATTAAGAAATCATAGTATAAAAGTAACTATTCAGTACCGAAAGTAGCAATTAAAAATAATGCGTTTAAAACATTTTGTCCGGACTTTATGGT
>DATCMY010000152.1:0-2855 GCA_036565505.1 Hanamia sp. | reverse complement strand
ATGAAATACATCACATTCATTACAAGGCATCATGATGGCTTTAGTAACTGGGATACCCGTGCATCTGATTGGAAAATTACCAATACTCCTTATGGTAAAGATGTTTTAAAACAATTGGCGGATGAGTGCCACAGGCAAGGCATAAAATTATATCTCTATTACTCCCTTCTTGATTGGTCGCGCAGCGATTATCAGTATGAGACAGGGCGCACCGGTAAAGGAACCGGAAGAACCCAAAAAAGCGACTGGCCTTCCTATATTAATTTCATGAAAAAACAGTTAACGGAATTGCTAACTAATTATGGAGAAATTTCGGGTATTTGGTTTGATGGTTATTGGGATCAAACTGCACCGGAAGGGGATGCTGACAGAAGTCCAAGAGTAGATTGGCATTTGGGTGAAATTTATGGATTGATACATAAATTACAACCGCAATGTTTGATTGGAAATAATCATCATTTATCTCCTTTGCCTAGCGAAGACTTTCAAATGTTTGAACGTGACCTTCCCGGAGAAAATAAATCCGGCCTCAGCTTTCAGCAGGCATCTCAACACCTGCCATTAGAAACTTGTGAAACCTTAAATAATTCCTGGGGTTTTAATATTACAGACGATAATTATAAATCGGTGCATAAAATTATTCGTTTGTTGGTAAGTGCAGCCAGCTTAAACGCCAATTTATTATTAAACATAGGCCCATTGCCCAATGGCGTTATTCAGCCTGAATTTATTTCAAGGTTGGATAGCGTTGGTAAATGGCTGAATCAATATGGCAATACGGTATACAATACGAAAGGAAGTAGCCTTAAAAAACAAACGTGGGGAGTTATAACGGAGAAAGAAGATGAAATTTATCTGCATGTATTTGATAGAGATACCACTTCAATAGTAATAGATGAATTTCCATATAAACCAGGCAAACTGGTTTCTCTAAAAGATAATTTGCCTGTAAAATATATTTTTAAAAATAGCCAGCTTAGGATTGATCTCAGCGGAATAAGCCGGGATGATTTTGATACCATATTAAAATTAAAAATAACCCGGAAATAATTACCCATGCAAATTGACGCACATCAACATTTCTGGATTTATAATTCGGTACGTGATGCATGGATTGATGATGATATGGAGGTCATTCGTAAAAATTTTTTACCCAAAGACTTGTTACCTGTTTTGCAGGAAAATAATATGGATGGATGCGTTGCAGTACAGGCAGATCAATCAATAAATGAAACGAATTTTTTGTTGGAATTAGCTAACGAAAACGATTTTATAAAGGGAGTAGTTGGCTGGGTTGATTTGCGAAAGGAAAATCTCGAAGAACAATTGGAAAAATCAATTTCTTTTAAAAAATTAAAAGGCTTTCGTCATATAGTGCAGGCAGAAGAACAGGTAGATTTTTTATTGAGAGATGATTTTTGCAAAGGCATTTCATTGTTACAAAAGCATGGATTTACTTATGATATTCTTATTTATCCAAAACAATTAAAGTTTGCGATAGATTTTGTAAAACGCTTTCCCGAACAATTTTTCGTAATAGATCATTTGGCAAAACCAAATATCAGGGAAAGTAAAATTGATGAGTGGGAAAAAGAAATAAAATTGATTGCTGCGTTTCCAAATGTGTATTGCAAACTTTCGGGTATGGTTACTGAAGCTGATTGGGGAAGATGGTTCGTGGGTGATTTTAAACCATATATTGAAATTGTGTTGGAAAATTTTGGCATTGACAGGGTAATGTTTGGAAGCGATTGGCCGGTTTGTTTATTAGCTGCGACCTATAAGCAATGTTGTGAAATTTTAGAAGAAAATACGATTCATTTTTCTGAAGAAGAAAAGCGAAAACTTTGGGGTGAAAATGCGATTCGTTTTTATAATCTTTAAAAAAGTATTTATGGACTTGCAATTAAATGAAAAAGTAATTATTGTAACAGGCGGTGCGAAAGGAATAGGTGAAGGTATTGTAAGAGTATTGGCTGCAGAAGGCGCTATACCTGTAATTGTTGGCCGGAATGAAAATGAAAATTTAAAATTGTGTAAAGAATTGTCATCTGGAAAATTAGAAATATTCCAGGTGGCTGCAGAATTGAATAATCCAGATGAAAGCGAAAAAGCAGTAAAAAAAGTTATTGAAAAATACGGGCGAATTGATGGGCTTGTAAATAATGCCGGGCAGAATGATGGAGTAGGACTTGAGAATGGTAATTACGAAAAATTTATGGAAAGCCTGCACAAGAATTTAATTCATTATTACCTGATGGCACATTTTGCCTTACCCGAACTTAAAAGACAGAAAGGTTCAATTGTAAATATCACATCTAAGACTGCAGAAACCGGCCAGGGGAACACTTCTGCCTATGCGGCATCCAATGGAGGCCGAAATGCGCTAACGCGGGAATGGGCAGTAGAAATGCTGAAATAGGGCATTCGGGTAAATGCGATTGTAGTGGCAGAATGCTGGACTCCGCAATATGAAAAGTGGATTCAAACTTTACCAAATGCTGAAGAGAAGTTGAAAGAGATCACATTGAGAATTCCCTTAGATAAGCGAATGACCACGCCGGAAGAAATTGCTAACATGACAGCTTTTCTTTTGTCAAAAAAATCAAGTCACACTACCGGGCAATTGATTCATGTGGATGGCGGCTATGTCCATTTAGACAGGCGATGTAAATAGTTAATTCATCAATAGTTATCCGGTTAAAAAAATATAATTATAGTACCTAATTCTTTGTTTTCTGTATTTTTTTGGCAGAATATTAATAGTTGAAAGCAGGTATTAATATCAGTTCTTTTATTTTTTCAGCCATAATAATAGCCTGTTTACCCAATTTAGTAAGATAGTACTTGTAGGA
>DATCMY010000151.1:0-3562 GCA_036565505.1 Hanamia sp. | reverse complement strand
TTTTTATTGGTTTTACCCACATCAAAAATCGCTATTGCGTTTTGTTTGCTCATATTGGTTTGGTGTTAGTTCGCTCCTCCTTTCCAGGCATTTCTTACAACCCGGTTGCTAAAGTTTTCATCCCTCTCTCACTGATTAATTTCTCTCTCACATTTTCTTTACGATAAAATGCCAAAGGGTCTAAAGCGCCGCCTGCACGCAATCTTGCTTCTGCAACCAATGCACGAACGTCTGTCCTGAAAGCCTGCTGCAATACTTCCTGCGCTGTTACCACATCATTATTATTTTGCGCTTCTTCCAGTTTTTCCCGGTCTATAATCAAAGCCTGTGCATAAGAGATCATGATCGCTTCAACAGATTGCAATAAATCTTCCAGCGGGTCTTTTACATTATGCGATGCATCGATCATCCAGGCTAAATCCGTTGCGTGATTCATTTTCCTGGCATCCATACCTTCTACCAATTCATTAAAAATTAGAAAAAGCTGGTACGGTTTGATACTTCCTACCGTTAGATCATCATCTCCATATTTTGAATCATTAAAATGAAAGCCACCTAACTTCCCTTCCATCAACAGTAAAGCAACAATTTGTTCAATATTTGCATTGGCTAAATGATGCCCAAGGTCAACTAATGTATACGCTTTCTTGCCAAGCTTGGATGTATAGAGTAATGATTGTCCCCAATCACCGACCGTGGTAGAATAAAAGTTGGGTTCAAAAGCTTTGTATTCAACAAACATTTTCCAATCATCGGGCAAATGACCATATACTTCCTGCAGGCTTTCTAATGTATTTAGAAAAGATTTTCTAAAATTCAACTGGCCGGGAAAACAGGAACCATCACTTAACCAAACCGTGAGAGACTTCGAGCCCAGTTCAACGCCATATTTTATCACTTCAATATTATGTTCAATCGCTTGTTTACGTACTGCTTTATCTACATGCTGCATTGAACCAAATTTGTAACTCAATTTTTGATCAGGCTGATCCTGGAAAGTGTTTGAGTTCATGGCATCGAACTTCAAACCAAAATCTGCAGCAAGCTTTTTTATGTGCCCTGCGTCTTCGGGTATATCCCATGGAATGTGCAAAGAAATGGCGCCACTTGACCTGTTCAAGGCATGTAGCAAACCAATATCTTCAATTTTTTCTTCGAGATTTCTTGGCTCCCCACCGCCGCGGAAACGGCCAAAACGTGTACCACCGGTACCTAAAGCCCAACTTGGAATCGCAATTTGAAAATCAATTAATTTCTTAATTATATTTTCTAAATCACTTATTCCGGCAGCAATAAACTCAAAATTCCGTTTGTGATCCGGTAATTCAACACGATTGGTTTTCTCAATAATTTCTTTGTTTACTATCATATCAATCTTTTAAATTAATTGTATTATTCCCAATTTAGGATAAATAAAAAACTTCCTCCAATGGAATTGAAACCGGTGAATTATCCTCATTGGTTTCCATAATATCCTGCATATAATTCCACCATTTTTTCATCACAGGATGGTTCGATAAATCATCCAAAGCCTTTAAATTCTTTGCGGTCATTACACCAAACAAACTGTACGTGGTTTCATCCAAAAAAATAGAATATTCACTTATGCCGGTTATTTTCAAAAGTTCCTTCAATTCCGGCCACAAAGTTTCATGCCGTCTTTTATATTCCTCTTTAAAGCCTTTGTGCAACTGCATTTTAAAACCGATTCTGTGTCCGGCTTCATTCATGTTCTTCTGATCCATAAGCATCAAATTGTCCAATTAAAAAAGGACCAAAAGGTTAACCGATTAGAAAACCATTAACGATTTGATCGCTTGATTATGAAAAGATCATCTTAAAAAGGCCGCTGCCACTCCACCATCCACATTCAATATATTGCCTGTTGATTTATTCAGCAATCCACCTACAAAAGCAAAACATGCATTGGCAATGTCTTCCGGCAATATGCTTTCATTCAGCAAAGTTCGCTTCGCATAATAAGCCGGCAATTCTTCTACCGTTATTCCATACGCTTTTGCACGGCCTTCCGCCCAACCATTGTTCCAGATATTACTGCCGGATATAACCGCATCGGGATTCACCACATTTACATGGATTTTATCCTTACCTAATTCAGCCGCATTCAAGCGGCTCATGTGTAATTGCGCAGCCTTTGCAGCGCCATAAGCCGCATTATTAGGCCCACTTACCAACGCATTCTTGCTTACTATATTTAATACATCGCCCCCAATTGCCTGCTTGCGCATTATTTCAACACCTGCCTGCGTAACAAAAAATTGCCCCTTCACCAATACGTCATACAATAAATACCAATCCGCTTCCGTGTGCTCTTCTATGGGTTTAGAGATGGAAAGTCCCGCGTTATTGACAATAATATCTATTCCTCCAAAAGCCAGAGCTGCCAGGTGAAATGTCTTTTGAATGGTAGTAAAATCAGTTACATCCAACTCGCTATGCGCAAAGCTATCTTTCCCAAACTCTTTATTAAATTCATCTTTTGCCAACTCCAGTCTATCGACGTTATTATCAGAAAGGATAACACAAGCTCCTTCCTCCGCGAATTTTTTTGCAATCGCTTTTCCAATTCCGCCACCGCTGCCTGTTACCAGGGCAATCCGTCCTGCCAATGCTTTCGGTTTAGGCAAGCGTTGGAGTTTTGCTTCTTCCAGTAACCAATATTCAATATTGAATGCTTCCTGGCGCGGTAATGAAGTGTATTCAGAAATAGCTTCTGCTCCTTTCATTACATTGATCGCGTTGATATAAAATTCAGCAGCGACTCGCGCTGTTTGTTTGTTTTTTGCAAAAGTGAACATGCCGACTCCGGGATATAAAATCACCACCGGATTAGCATCTCTCATTGCAGGACTGTTTGGATGTTTACAGGTGTTGTAATAATCTGCGTACATTTTACGGTACGATTCAAATTCAGGAGCCAATTTTTCCTTAATATCTTTTACGTTACTTAAATCTGCAGATGCATCCAACGGCAAAACAAGCGGGCTTATTTTTGTTCGTAAAAAATGATCGGGACAACTCGTGCCAAGTGGCGCAAGTCTTGATAAATCCTTTGAATTGATAAATTCGAGAACGCGTTCATCATCTGTAAAATGTCCTATCATCCTCGATTCTGAAGAACAAAATCCACGTAATACAGGGGCTAAAGCTCCTGCTTTAGCAAGCCTTTCCTCTTTCGGCAGCGATTGAATTTTTGCTCCGCCAAATACAGCTTTTGTTTTACCGATATTTTCATTTAAATAATCAGCACACCGGTCTATTACTTCCAGCGTATTGATATAACTTTCATAAGCGGTATCGCCCCAGGTAAATAAGCCATGAGAGCCAAGCATAATTCCGCGGATGCCCGGATTTTCATTTAAACATTCTTTTAATTTCAGGCCCAAATCAAAACCCGGTTTTTGCCATTCTACCCAGCCGATAGTACCTTTAAACAATTCCTGCGTGATCTTCTTACCATCTTTTGCGGCGGCAATCGCAATGGCTGCGTCAGGGTGTAAATGATCAATATGTTTAAAAGGAAGAAAGCCATGCAATGGCG
>DATCMY010000150.1:0-4216 GCA_036565505.1 Hanamia sp. | reverse complement strand
CTTTACACAGACGAAGGTTCATCGAATATTTTATTGGAAGACAACTTGGTGTATCATACCAAAACGGGAGGTTTTCACCAGCATTATGGGGAAAATAATATTATACGGAATAATATTTTCGCTTTTAATAAAAAATTCCAGGCACAGTTTTCCCGGGTTGAAAATCATCACAGTCTTGATTTTAAAAATAATATTATCCTAACGGACAACGGGTACTTTTTACAAGGTGCATGGCAAACCGGAAACGTTACTCTCGACAGCAATTGCTATTGGAATATGAATAATGAAAAGGTTATTTTCATTCAATCCACCGGCTCATATGGTGCAAACCCGAAAAACTATTTGACGCTTAAAGAATGGCAGCAAAAGAGTGGAAAGGATTTACATAGTATTATGCAGGACCCCGGATTTGTCAATGCAAAAGATTATGATTTTAGATTTAAAAATCACTCAACAATAAATAAGATCGGCTTTAAGCCCTTTGATATTAATGCAGCGGGAGTCACGGGTGATAAGCAATGGAAAGAATTAGCGAAATTACCTAAAGAGGTTATTGAAGCATTTGAGTCATCAGTTTATAGAAACATGTTACAATAGATTTATTTATGCAATGAAATGATAAGGCGCTTAATAAATGTAAAATGGTTATGAATGGATCTTGAACAAAGGGAGAATAAGACTATACGACACTTTAAACATAATCAAAATTGAATACTATGGAAAAGACATTCTGGTTACTAAAAAATTATTGGCAGGAGTTCTGAAGCATATTAAACATCTCTTTAAACCGATTACTAAAATTATTAAACTATAAACGAATCAAATTATTAAACAAAAAATATGAAAAATCAATCGAAAACTAAATACTTCCCTAAGCTGCCAATAATACTAACCCTGGTGGCTTTAATACTTTTTATTATAAGTCCCGCTTCAGCAAGGCCTAAGCCTAAGGTACTTTTATTTTGCAAAACTGCCGGGTATCACCACAGTTCAATCGCAGTAGGTATAGTAGCTATTCAAAAACTGGGTGTTGAGAATAAATTTGAAGTAGATACGACTATTGATGCAAATAAAATTAATCCTGAAAATTTAAAGCAATATAAAGCTGTAATTTTTTTAAGTACTACAGGAGATATATTAAACGATGCGCAACAAGAGGCATTTAAAAAATATATTGAATCAGGTGGTGGATTCATGGGTATTCATGCCGCCACCGATTGTGAGTACAACTGGCCCTGGTACGGTAACCTGGTCGGGGCTTATTTTGGGGGACATCCTGCGCAACAGGTTGCCACATTAAATATTGTTGATCAAAATAACCTTTCTACCAAACATTTGCCAAACCCCTGGATACGGAAAGACGAATGGTATAGTTTTAAATGGGTAGCAAAAGGTCTGCACGAACTGATTACTATTGATGAAAAAAGCTATAATCTTGGAGACCACGCACCAATGGGACATCATCCCATGGCCTGGTACCATGAGTATGATGGTGGCAGGGCTTTTTATACGGAATTAGGTCATACAGATGAATCTTTTGCTGATCCGCTATACCTGAAACATATTCTTGGCGGGATAGAATATGCCATGGGGATGAAGCATCAGGCGAGGCTTAAAGTCAGATAAAGTAAAATAGCAATAATAAACTGCTACAAATAATTAGGGTTTGCTCAAAAACTCACCGAAGTTGATTTTTTAACATTAAGAATATAGTATATATTTATTGTCCACCCATACAGATTACCCAAAATACTTTTTAAGGAAAATATTTGAGACACAAGTGCCTGCCCCGTTAATTTAACGAGGTTTAGCACTAAAGCTATCGCAGCAATCCATGAAGTACTGGTAGAAGGTAACTTAGCTCTTATTTTATTCAATCCATAAGCTACTTTAGCCTGACCAAACTTCCCTTCAATTGGGTTGCGCTCGCCAGGACTTAGATGAATTTTCACTGCCTGTGCGGAAGGCCGCCCAAGGGGCTTGGCAATTAATTTTATATCCAATAGCTTGAGTTGCTTTCGATTTTCCCGGGTACAATATATTTGATCAGCAAGTACTTCCGCCGGATAGAATCCAAAGCGGGATTTGTATTTCTCTACAGAGTCCACCAGATAACTTCCTTCATTGAAGGCTTCCCAGCTAAGGTGGTCTATGAAAGCAAAACCTCCTACCAATGACATTTGTATCTTACTTCCAAATTCTGTTTTAGCATTTTCTTTTCCCCGCACTATCGGACGAACATGAGGCTGATGAATATTAACTATGCGATGATCTATCCGGTTGGTATGGGTACGGTGCATTTCTTCCTGTTGCTCATAGACAGTATGAAGAACCATCAAATATTTTTGGTCTTTATGTTTAAGAGGAAACTTTTTGTAAGCAGCTAAAAGAACATCAATATGAGCCAGGTTCCTTCTTAAAAATCGCAACTGGCTTCCATTGGCTTTATAAATTTCTTTGGCTGTCTTCCTTTTCTTTTTAGCGGAATTTAAAAAACATTTCCGGGCTATCTGTCTGTAAGTCCTTACCTTTTTATTACCATGCAGCGAAGGGTTGTATAAAATATCAATCAGTTCCTCGCTCTTTTTGCGGGCGGCATTTAGCAATTTTAAATCTGTGGGGAAAGTAATATTCTGGGGAGCCACCGTGGCATCCATCAGCAATTTTCCTTTGTTCTTTTTTGCAGCAGAGAGTTCCTCTTTTTGCTCCGTATTATTTTCAATAGCTGCAACTTTGATTTCAGCAACCATTATCTCTTTATTGTCATCCAAAACATTATTTTGGATCGGTGGCGTGTTCTGCTTTTTATTTTTCGATTCTTGTTGTTGCTGTATCCTTGCTTCCTGCATATCTATGCAATGCAAGGCAATCACTTCATTTATTTTGGATAACAGCTCTATGCTCAACCGCTCCCTGATCTCTGGAAAGAGGGTATCTGAAAATGGTTCCTCATTAGTAAAACTGCTGTAACCCAAAAAATACTGCATGAACATATTTTCCTGTATCTGCGCTACTGTTTCCCGGTCTGTTAAATCACCCAGATGTTTGATGATCACTGCCCCCAAAATCACCCGTCCGCTTATTGGCGGGCGGCCTTCTTTTGATGGAAACAAATCATCGTAATATTTAACCAACCTATCCCAGGGAATGTTGTGAGCTAACTTTACCCAGCGGTTTTCCCTGGTTAATTTTTGCTCAAATGGAGTCTCAAAACCTGATAAAACGAGTTGATTGGGGCTTACATAACCCGGAGTTGATGCACGCTTTCTGGAGGGTCCTTTTGAATTACCTTGCATTTGCGTTTGATTTTTAGTTGTGTAACCCAAATGTAGCAAAGCTTTGGGAGTTATTCAGCAAACCCTAAGTAGTGAAAATGAGGCAGTTATAAAAATTGGAATTGCGTGTAATTACATAAATGCAAACGTTGTAGGCAATCCCCCTTACTGAGGTAGTTCTAAGAGTTACAATTGTCGCCTAAAAGTTAAAAGTTTGGTCACCTTGATATTGACTAGGAGCTATAGGATCAACAATTTCTTCGCTTCCCGCCAAATCCAAGTAGGCACTTATTGTGCTACTTCGTAAACTTGAGACAAATTCATTTAAGCTACCAACTTGATTTGTGGAAAATATTTTATAATTATTTTTCGACTCAGAAAAAAATGATACTGCTTTTTCAGAAGGATGCTTATATATATTATTCCCAACTGAAAAAACAATTGGAGTTTTTGATTCATGCTTTTTGGTCTTCCAAAACGCATCATAATGATTTCCCTTTGCGCCATGGTGGGGGCTTTGGCCTAACTTTAAAAAATTTAAAAATTCATCTTTTTTTTGTATACCAACTCTTTTAAGTGTTTCTATCGATGAGTCAGAAGTTAATAGTATATACCAATCAGAAGTGTAAATTTTTATAATAGTGCTGAGCCAATTTGACTGTGAATTATTATGAGGATCTTCTTCATCAAATAAAGGTGTTCTGCTTAAGAATTTTTCATATTCAACTGATGATGGAGCTAAAAATCTTAAATGCAATTCATCAGTAAGGAAAATGTCTTTAATCTCATCGGATATGTAGGTAAGAAATTCAATTATTTTCTTTTTTCTCAGTCTTTTAATTACTGTAAAAAGCAGGACTAATTCATTTGTTGAAATAACAGACCTTGTAGCAACACGTAAATATTCCGGCACCTGTTGAGAAGTCTGCAAAAATTTCCTA
>DATCMY010000149.1:0-1928 GCA_036565505.1 Hanamia sp. | reverse complement strand
TTAAAAGAAATAGTTCTTTTAAGGTGAAAATTCATTGAGGTATTACTCAGCATGAAGAGATGCAAACAGAAATAAACAATATTTGATTATCATCATAGCAGCATCCTGAATTTGAAATCGTTTGTTCATTAATTTTTAATCAATATCAAAATGATTCTTACGGGTAAGGGTTATACTTTATTCTCAAACATATTTTTAATTGTTGCAAATATGTTGCTTTACTGTTATTGAATATTCTTTTCAATCAATTCATTGTTCTCATTTTTTATTCTTGTCATTACAATTTTAAAATCGCTACAACCTAATATTCATAAGCGTTACAGAAAAAATAGAATTTTCTTATTGGAATGGAACTTATAAAGTATAATTAAAATAATAAGAAGATGGTAAAATGCAGTGAATAAAATTAATAAGGATTAATGATTGCAAATACATTACCAACCACAGAATCTATTAATGTTAAAAAAGTATACATAATTAATTAATAAAGAGAATTATCTCCTTGTAATACCATTTAATTTTAATTCAGCATTTTTTAAACTAACGCTTAAACTTTACAGAATGAAATTTAAACTTGCCTTCCTCGCCTTAATTTTCACTTCAATAAATTTAATCTCTCCCAACTTCGTTAACGCACAATCAGGTAACAAGGTTTCGGGAAAAGTAACTGATGAAAATGATGACCCATTAGTAGGAGCAACAGTTAATGTAAAAGGATTAAATGTAAGTACAACAACAAATAGCTCTGGGGAATATTCGATTAGGGTTCCTAATAAACAGACTATACTTGTTTTTTCTTATGTAGGTTTAACTGCACAGGAAATTCAGGTAAGAAACAGTAGTACGATTAATGTAAGGTTACTTGTTAACTCAAAAGACCTTGGAGAAGTAGTAGTTACTGCATTAAACATTAAAAAGAATCCAAGAAGTCTCGGCTATTCTATAGCTACCTTGGACGGCAGTAAGGTTAATACCGTAGAGACACCTAATTTAATAACAGCATTATCCGGAAAAGTTGCAGGTGTTGATGTTGGAAATATTGCAAATGGAGTTGCAGGCACCAAAAGAATTGTTATCCGAGGCGGCTCTTCCTTAACTGGTAATAATCAGCCACTATGGGTGGTAGATGGCGTGCCCATCAATTCGCAAACTTTGGGCAGCCCGAGCACCGGAGGCGGATATGATTATGGTGATGGACTTACCGGTATTAATCCTGATGATATTGAAACCATAAGTGTTTTAAAAGGAAATGCCGCTGCTGCACTTTATGGGTCAAGGGCTTCTAATGGAGTAATTTTAGTAACCACAAAAAGCGGCAAATCAGGTAATGGGAAAATGAAGGTCGATTTCAGTTCTTCACTCCAACTGGATAAGGTAGTAGATCTTACAGATTTTCAGTATGAATACGGACAAAATGCTGTACATAATAGTACTGATCTTCCGATTAATGCAGCCGATGCCTTTACGTCTGACAGTTGGGGACATAAGTTAGATGGATCACCGGTACCACAGTTTGATGGAGTTATCAGACCTTTTAGTGCCGTAAAAAACAATTTTATAAATTTTTTTAACACAGGCAGTACTATAAATAATACAATAGCTTTATCCGGAGGAGATGCAGTCCACGATTATAGAATTTCGGTTTCAGATTTAAGGAATACAGACATTGTTCCAAATGCTAAATATAATCGTACCAGCCTTAATACCAAGACACATTCTAAATTTGGCAAGCTTGATGTTGATTTAGTACTTGATTATATTTATGAAAAAGCCAATAATAGACCCTATATAGGCGGAAACCATGACAATCAATTCTATTCACTATTATATTTACCTGCAAATTTAGATGTCAAAACATTAAAGCCGGGTTATGATTCAACGGGTCGAGAGGTTCAATATGCTGCAAGTATTTCTAACCCATATTACAT
>DATCMY010000148.1:0-13444 GCA_036565505.1 Hanamia sp. | reverse complement strand
ATATACCCCTTCTGCAAGGCGTATATGAGGGGCCTGCCCTCATCTCTTATACAGCATTGGAAAGAAAACGTATCCTTTTCATTCGTGACACACCCAACAAAGACCCGATTTCATTTAATGGGCATGTAGAAAAATTTAAAGAATAATGGACCAGCAAACCGGAAAGTATATCTTGATAGCGGGAATATTCATTGTAATAGCAGGATTATTGATTTATTTTTTTCATGATTATTTTAAATGGATCGGAAAACTTCCGGGTGATATAAGAATTGAAAAAGAAAATTTTCGTTTTTATTTCCCTTTGACAACGATGGTTGTTTTTAGTATTGTTATTGCCATCATCATCAATATTTTTAAAAGATTATTCTAACCATGTTCCAATGGATTATTTTGTTGAAAAAAATTCTATCGTCCGCAAAATCTGGGGAAAGAGCGATACCGTACTTTTTATTTTTGCAGGTGCGGCGGCAGAATTTGCATTAAACAAAGCAGTAGACTGGCTTTATTTTACCGGAAGGCTTCCCGCACAGCCAATAGACAGGTTATTCTCAACTGTGAGTTATGCACGAAAAATAATTTTTGCTGATAATGAAACAGCCTTAAAAACCATCGACTCAATTTACTCCATTCACCAAGTGGTAGAAAAAAACCGGGAAAGCACTATTCCTGACTGGGCTTATCGCGACGTTCTTTATATGCTTATTCATTATTCGCTGGCTTCTTTTGAAGTTTTGGAAAGGGGACTTACTTTAGAAGAAAAGGAAGAGGTCTTTGATGTCTTTTACCGGTTTGGAACAAGGATGAAACTAAAAGGCCTTGCAACCAATTATAAAGAGTGGTTGGTACAAAGAAATAATGACATTGAAAATGATCTCTTAAAAAGTAGATACACAATTGATCT
This sequence comes from Hanamia sp., assembly GCA_036565505.1. Taxonomy (GTDB): domain Bacteria; phylum Bacteroidota; class Bacteroidia; order Chitinophagales; family Chitinophagaceae; genus Ginsengibacter. The sequence continues at coordinate 12,543 of DATCMY010000148.1, read as the reverse complement.
TTTTAAACAATACAGAAAACACCTCGGAAGTGTGAGGTATTTCCTTTTAATTGAGGGACAAAAATTAATTATTCCGGAAAAAGTGAGGCTACTACTGCATTTCAGAAAATTCTCTATACTTTCTATTGTGCTGCCTTTATACAAATTGACCCGAATTTTTCAATTAGATAATGCCATAAAGAAACTTATTTTACCCAATAAATATGAGAAGGAAATTAAAGAACTGGATATGATCTAACCAGGTATGCTTTTGATTCCTCCCCTATCAACTTTTCAGGATGATAAATAATTTTCCTGCATTAGGCTTATTTGTCCTCTTTTCAAATTTGAGTAATATCTTCACTGTATCATTTTAGTTTTCAACCAAAAATAACTGTCCATGAAAAGTTTAAAACGATCTTTATTTATTCTCATTCTTTGCTCTTACAATTTCGTATTAGTAGCGCAACCCATCACTTCACCGCAAATAGATTCATTGGTTGAAAAAACATTGAAAACTTTTGATGTACCCGGCATTGCAGTGGCAGTTGTAAAAGATGGAAAAATTATTCATGAAAAAGGATACGGTGTGCGATCATTAATTACTATGCAAAAAGTAGATGAGCACACTTTATTCGGCATTGCATCTAATAGCAAAGCCTTTACTGTAACCTCCTTAGGAATATTGGTTGATGAAGGAAAATTGAAATGGGATGACAGGGTTACAGATTACATTCCGGAATTTAAACTATATGCCCCTTATGTTACTGAAAATTTTACCATCCGTGATTTACTTACCCACCGAAGCGGATTAGGATTAGGCGCCGGCGATTTAATGATATGGCCCGACAGTAGTTCTTTCACTTTAAAAGATATCATTCATAATCTTCGATACCTCAAACAATCTTCTGATTTCAGAACAAAATATGATTATGACAATTTGTTGTACATAGTAGCAGGCGAAGTGGTTTCAAGAGTTTCAGGAATGAAGTGGGAAGATTTTGTACAAACCAGGATCATGGATCCTTTGCAGATGACAAAGAGTGCTCCCAATTATGAACTATTAAAAGATAAAAGCAATGTAATAGACCCACATGCACCCGTCAATGGAAAAGTGCAGGTTATTCACCGCGACTGGAAATACGTGGCAGATGCTGCAGGCGGCATTTACAGTAATGTACATGATATGAGTAAATGGATCATCATGCAAATGAATCATGGAAAATATGGCGAAGGATTAAAAGAACAACTCCTCACACAAAAAACCCATGATGAAATGTGGACTCCTCAAACCATCATTCCCGTTCATGGAAACACTACTTACAATACTCATTTTGCCAGCTATGGTCTCGGTTGGTTTTTAAGTGATGAAAATGGATATAAAGTTCCTACACACACAGGAGGCTTAGCAGGTATTGTAACACAGGTAACGCTTATTCCTGAAATGAAACTTGGCATTATTGTTTTCACCAACCAACAGTCAGGCGCGGCTTTCACCGCAATTACCAATACCATTAAAGACAGTTATTTTGGAATAAAAGGAAAAGACAGAGTAAAGGAATATCATGATCGTGTAGTAGCAAGAGAAGCCGACGCAAAAAAAATAACTGATAATATCTGGAAAGAAATTGATGCCGCTCAAAAAAATAATACAAATAAAACCGATATTACTTTATACACCGGTACCTATAAAGATCCATGGTTTGGCGATGCAGATATCACGGTTAAAAATGGTAAACTTTGGTTCGTTTCAAAAAATTCACCCAGGCTTAGTGGTGAAATGCTTTTCTATAAAGGAAATACTTTTATCGTTAAGTGGAACGACAGAAGTATGGATGCAGATTCATATGTAATGTTTGACCTGGACTTTGAAGGAAAACCTTCGGGAATAAAAATGAAACCAATATCTCCATTAACTGATTTTAGTTTTGATTTCCAGGATTTAGATTTTAAAAGGGTAAAATAAAATTAAGGCCCTAAGCAACTCTCAAGGAGGCTTACGGGAAGGCCTTCGCCACAAAACCTTCTGAATGGTATCCGCTTCTGTCTGGCAGCCAATCACCAGCAAGTTCATTATCTTCAAAAAACTACCCGCTTTATTCTTATCCGCGTATTAACTTTTTAAAAAACAGGTAACCATTGGCTTTGCTTACTTTTGCAGCCATGAAACAAAAAAAATATTCCATAGAAAATATACTTTCCAATTTAAATATTGAAGCGCTTAATGAAATGCAATTGGCCGCAGTGGATGCCAATAAAAAGAAAGAAGATATTATTTTGCTCTCTGCCACCGGATCAGGAAAGACATTGGCATTTTTATTACCAATACTCGAAAATATTGAAGAGAATAATAAAAATACGCAGGCGCTGATTGTAGTTCCTTCGCGTGAGTTGGCTATTCAAATAGAACAGGTTTTTAAAACAATGGGTACGGGAAATAAAATCACTTCCTGCTATGGCGGACATAAAAGAGAAACCGAAGAAAATAACCTGGTGCAGCCACCGGCAGTAATTGTAGGCACATCCGGAAGGCTTTGCGACCATATACGCCGTGGTAACATAACTGTAGATACCATCACCACGCTGGTTTTAGACGAGTTTGACAAATCACTGGAATTAGGTTTTTTAGAAGAAATGAATTTCATTATCAATTCATTAAAAAATGTTCAACAAAAAATCCTCACATCTGCAACTGATGCAGTAGAAATACCGGAATTTATTGGATTAAAAAATCCTGTAAGAATCAATTTTTTATCACCTGAAGATGAAACAAAAGGGCTTGCCATTAAAACTGTATTATCGGGTGATAAAGACAAGTCGGAAACACTTTTTAAATTGCTTTGCTATCTTGGTAACCGGTCTACAATTGTATTTTGCAACCACCGCGAAGCGGTAGAACGCACCAGCAATTTACTTTCCGAAAAAGGAATATACAATGAATTTTATCATGGCGGCATGGAGCAACAGGAAAGGGACAGCGCCTTATCTAAATTCCGAAACGGTACCACCAGTGTTTTAGTAACCACCGACCTCGCTTCCCGCGGACTTGATATTCCTAATATCCGCTACATTATTCATTACCATTTGCCCCATACTGAAGATGCATTTACTCACCGCAATGGCCGCACGGCGCGCATGGAAGCCAGCGGCACCGCTATTCTCATTCTAAGTGAAGAAGAAAAACTGCCCGCTTACATTAAAGAAGAAGTAGAAGAAATTACACTTCCTGAAGAAGATATTTTACCCGAAAAACCAAAATGGGCCACCCTGTTTATTGCCGCCGGCAAAAAAGATAAAGTGAACAAAGTTGATATCGTTGGATTTTTAACCAACAAAGGCCAGTTAAAAAAAGAAGATATTGGTTTGATAGAAGTAAAAGATTTTTTCTCCTTCGTAGCCATCCGCAAAACCAAAATGAATAATACGCTTCACCTGATTAAAAATGAAAAGATCAAGAATAAGAAAGTAAAAATGGAAGTGGCTAAATAGTAACGTAATAGCCATAAAGGATTTTTCATGGTGCAGAAGAAAAGGCAGTAAATCCAATGTATTCGCACAATATGGTTGCCGCTTTTACTAAAGCTGCTGCCCATCCTGGCTTTGCACAATATCCTGAAGTGAGCCTTTTTTGGTGGTTAGTGGCTTACAGTGATCCCTCAATGATCGAATGAATGTTATGTCAACTTAAATAGATAAGTTGATTTTTTCGGTTGACATAAAGGAAACCAGACCTGAATTTACAGCTAATATTCAAATGAACCTTCTCCCAGCTAATTAATTTAAAAGTTTTCCATTATATATTGATTTGAATATTTTAAATTACAACTGCTTTTCACAACCGGGTCCTTCGATATTCCTTTTTTACTTTAATTCTTAAACTGTGGAAAGCCAGCCTGGACACAAAAGGCAGATTCTAAAAATTAAATTATGCGAATTTTACTTACAGGTGCGAATGGTTATATAGGCATGAGACTGCTGCCGGTACTTGTAGAAGCAGGGCACGATGTAACCTGTGTAGTAAGAGATCGCAACCGATTTCAACCCTCAGCTGACCTGCTGAATAAAATCGACATCATTGAATTTGATTTTCTGCATCCTGAAAATGCAATACAAAATTTTAATAATAAAAAATTTGATGTTGCTTATTATCTTATTCATTCCCTTGGGGATACTTCAACTACATTAAAAGAATATGAAAAAAGATCTGCAGGTTGCTTTGTACTGGTAGCTACACTTACGCAAGTAAAGCAAATCATCTACCTGAGTGGCATCTGTAATGAAAGAAATCTTTCGAAGCATTTACTGGCCCGGAAAGCAGTGAAAGATGTGTTTATGAGTTCAGGAATAGCCTTTACTATTTTTGAAGCTGGCATCATTGTAGGTTCAGGCAGTGTGTCTTTTGAGATCATCCGTGACCTGACAGAAAAATTACCGCTCATGATTGTTCCCCGTTGGCTAAATTCACACTGCCAGCCTATTGCCATACGAAATTTAATAAACTATTTACACCTAAGCCTGCTGAATGAAAAAACATTTTCCAAAACCTTCGAGATCGGTGGGCCAAATGTGCTGACCTATAAACAAATGCTTCTGGAGTTTGCATCTGTGCGGGGTTATAAACGCTACATTCTTTCTTTGCCAGTACTCTTCCCTGGCCTATCCGCATATTGGTTATACCTTACTACTTCTGCTAATTTTACGATTGCCCGCCAACTGGTGCAAAGCATGAAAAATGATGTTATCTGCAAAGAACATGAGATTCAGGAAATTATTCCACAGAATTTGATTCCTTATAGAGAAGCGATCAAAATGGCTTTTTTAAAAATTGAACAGAATATGGTGGTGTCAAGTTGGACAGATGCTGCCTCAAGCAGTCTTAGCAGATTAGACCTTAATCAATATGTAGAAGTACCAGTTAATGGTTGTTATAAAGACCGAAAGTGGATAGAAATTGATAAAGATAAAGTTGAAGAAGTTGCTGCCCGTTTTTTTGGTATCGGCGGAAATCAAGGTTGGTATTATGCCGATAAACTATGGCGAATTCGTGGAATATTAGATAAATTAGTTGGAGGTGTTGGCCTGCGAAGAGGAAGAAGAAGTGATGTAGACATTCAGCCCGGCGATGCGCTTGATTTCTGGAGAGTACTTTTGGTAGATCGGAAAAATTACCGTTTACTTTTATTTGCAGAAATGAAACTGCCGGGTGAAGCATGGCTTGAATTTTCTATTGTAAAAAACGAACACCGTTGCATATTAAAACAAACAGCCACTTTTCGTCCCAATGGAATCTTAGGAAGAAATTATTGGTACTCAATGCTGCCATTTCATTATTTCATTTTTAGAAATATGCTGAAGCGAATAGCCGGAAAAAAATAAAAATCCAATTGAATTAATTAAGTGTACAGTAGTTGAACAACTACTTTCCAGAGTGTAGAAAAACTTGTTAGAATTACCAATGCCCCTACCATAATAAACATCGTTTTTAAAGGTAACTTTCCAACAAACTTTGCTGCAATAGGAGCAGCTATTAGTCCTCCAATTATTAAACCGGCAACGTCTAATAAAGGAATACTTTTTAAAAAGATAAAAAATGTAATTGAACTTGCGAGTACAACAAAAAATTCAGCCAGGCATACTGATCCTACAACATAACGAGGACTTTTTCTTTTTGAAATAAGCGTGCTTGTTACCAATGAACCCCAACCTCCACCGGCAAATGCATCAAGAAACCCCCCGGCCGAAGCGAGCCATCCTGCTCTTTTTACCTTATCCTGAATATTGTGTTTTTTGAAAGCCTTTCTTATTATAAAAATACCAAGGTAAATGGTGTATACTGAAAGAGGAATGCGAACCCATGATGAATATTTTTGCGCATAAAATGCCAGGGAAGCTCCTATGATAGCACCTATAACGCCGGGTATAATCAATGCCCTGAATAATTTTTTATTAATATTCCCAAAACGGTGATGGCTATATCCTGATACACCGCTGGAAAACACCCTGGCCGAATGTACGCGGCTGCTAACTATAGCAGGATTTACTCCATTGGCAAGAAGAAAGGTCGTTGCGATGGTGCCATAGCCCATCCCCAAAGAACCATCAGTCATCTGTGCAAGAAAACCGCAAAGCAACATCATTAAAAAAGATTTCGCATCAATTATGGAAGGAATTTTTTTAGCGCCATCCATAATCTTTTCAAAGGGAATAAATGAAAGTACCGTATGTCCTAAAATCATAAAGAAAAAAGCAAGCAAACACCACTTTACAATCTTCTGCCACTTTTTACCTTCAGGTTTGGAAGATTCATTTAAAGCAATTTGTTTTGCTACCAGCACTTTAGTAATATCATTCAGTTGTTTTACCTTTTCATCAAAATTTCCATTTATGCCTTGACGTATAGTTTGCATATTTTGCAACACGTTTTCGATTTCATCGGGAATCATATTATTAATTACTTCCTTCAATCGCTTGGCAACGGTTGGAGATTTTCCATTAGTGGAAATGGCTATTTTAAGATCGCCTTTTTTTACAATAGAACTTAAATAAAAGTCACATAATTCTGGCTTGTCTGCTACATTCACCAGCTTGCCTTTTGAATGCGCATCATCTCTTATTTGTTCACTTGTTGCTATATTGTTGACCGCTGCAATAATAATATCGGCTTCTTCCAGGTCACTGATAGAATATGGTTTTTGCTCAATAAATATATTCGGGTGTTCTTTTGCTATCTGATAAATTTTTTCATTTACACTGAGTGAAACAATATGAATAAAAGTGGCAGGAGAGTTTCGAATAACTGCCTGCAATTTTTCAAGACCTACATTGCCACCACCCACAATCAGCAACCGGAGATTTTCAAGTTTTAAAAAAACAGGAAATAAATTATTGCCATTCTCAATTGAAATATTTTGCTCTTTCGCCGGGGCAAGTAGGTTATTTTGCATCATGACGATTTTTAGAAATGAAACGCTGATTTATATTTATTCTGAATATATTCTTATCATCAGGAATCGAAGCTTTACTGTGCCATTTAAATATTCTTAAATTTTGACATTCAGCAAGGAAAAAATGTATGTAAATTTTTGGATTCAACTGCTAATAATTTACTCTGAATATTTTACACGTAATGTATAATCACCGAAAGATTCATTTTTAATTCTTTCATTTTTAAAATCTGAAAATAACCCATCAAGCTCAGTAAGGATATCAGTTTCATCAAGACTCTCTTTATAAATCCGGTTAAGACGAAGACCCTGATTGTCTCCTCCCAAATGCATATTATACCTGCCCGGTGCAGTTCCTATAAATCCTATTTCCGAAACGGGGGATCGTCCGCAACCATTGGGACAACCAGTCATCCTGGTAATTATATTTTCATTTTCCAGATCGTATTTTGCAAGTAACAATTCAATTTTTGTAAGTAATGATGGTAAGTACCGCTGCGATTCAGCCAACGCTAAAGGACATGTAGGAAGGGCAACACACGCTATAGCATTTTTCCGGATCGCCGATGCTCCATTAGTATGTTCAATGATTTTGAATTGCTCTAAAATTTTATTCACCGCATCCTTGTCCTTTGCATCTACATCACTTATAATTACATTTTGATTAGCGGTAAACCGAAAATTCACTTTTCCTGTTTTGGCAACTTCAAGTAATGCAGATTTTAATTTCACCTCATCATCAAGCACTCTTCCATTTTCAACAAAAAGGGTATAGTTCCAATTTCCTGAATGATTTTGTTGCCATCCATAATAATCTTTTCGTTCAGAAAAAATAAACGGCTTTGTTTTTTCAAAATTAAAACCAGTGCGCTTTTCCACTTCTTCTTTAAATTTTTCGACACCCATTCTGTCAACAGTATATTTTAACCTCGCTTGTTTTCTGTCCTCACGGTTACCAAAATCCCTTTGCACAGTTAGTACTTCATAAATAGCTTTAAAGGTTTTTTCACCGGCTTCCACAAAACCGATTACAGTACCTAATCGTGCATACGTTGCCTGATTACCGTGGGTAGCCGACAATCCACCACCCACTGCGAAATTGAAACCAAGCAATTTGTTGTTTTCAACTATAGCAATGAGCCCGAGATCATTTATAAAAACATCCGAATCATTATTTGGTGGAATGCCAATTCCAATTTTAAATTTACGCGGAAGGTATGCGTCCAGGTATAGAGGATCTTCTTCTTTCTTTTTATCTAATATCTTTTCTTCATCAAGCCATATTTCATAATAGGCTCTAGTCTTTGGCATCAGTAAGGTGCTAATCTTATCGGCATATGCATAAATCTCTTCATGAACAGGTGATTCTGTTGGATTGAAACTGCAGGTAACATTCCTGTTAATGTCACCACAAGTAGCTATGGAATCTAATTTTGCGTTGTCAAATGCCTTGATGGTTGGTTTTATTTTTGATTTAATCAACCCATGTAATTGTATTGTTTGCCTTGTTGTGATCTTAATAACACCTGTCGAATTTTCACCAGCAATTTCATGTAAAGAAACCCATTGATCCGCCCTTAAAAATCCGCCCGGCAGGCGTAAACGAATCATGAAGGAAAACAAACGTTCCAGTTTTTTTTCTGCTCTCTCATCACGGCGATCACGATCATCCTGTTGGTACATTCCATGAAATTTGATGAGTGCCTGGTCATCTTCACGAATTGCGCCCGTTAATTCATCCTTCAGGCTTTCTGCAATAGTTCCACGAAGGCCATCGCTTAACACTTTTACTTTTTCTAATGGTGATAAATTATTGGTATCTGACATTTTTTATTTTAGTGAATTTGTGATTCGTGAATATTAAATTTTTGAATTGGTTAATTCGTTGTGGTTCCTGGGGCATGATGAATAGATTGCCTCTTTGCCTCTTTACTTTTTTAATATACATCTATAATATATCTTCCTTCTTCTTTCAAAGTATCCAGATATTGTTCTGCTTCATCTTTTGATCTTTCGCCAAACTGCTCTATAATTTTTAATAGGGTTTGTTCAACATCAATACTCATTGGCTGTTTAGCCCCGCATACATACACATAGCTTCCGGCCTGCAACCATTCATAAAATTCAGCGCCATGTTGCAGCATTTTATGTTGCACATAAATTTTTTCTTCCTGGTCTCTTGAGAATGCAGTGTTCACTTTTGTGAGTACACCCGTTTCAAACCAGTTTTGTATTTCTGCCTGGTAAAGAAAATCTGTAGTAAAATGTTGTTCGCCAAAGAAGAGCCAGCTTTTTCCCGTTGCGCCAGTTGCATCTCTTTCGGCTATAAACGAACGAAATGGAGCAACACCTGTACCCGGGCCAATCATAATAATGTTTTTATCCTCATCCGGTAAACGAAACCGGTTATTAGGATGGATATAAAATTGTAACTCATTATTTTCATCAAGTTGAGATAGATATTCAGAAGCCAGACCAAATTTAATTTCGCCATTTACAGAAAAAGTATTTTTGGCTACAGTGATGTGCACTTCTCCGGAATGCGCTTCAGGTGAAGAAGCAATGGAATATAATCTTGGTGTAATTGGTTCCAATATTTTAAGAATTTCTGTAAACTCCTTCACATCTTTTACCGGGTATATTTTTAAAAGATCAAGCAAATCAATTTTGGTAGCAGGAATTTCCTGTTGCAAAACAGATGCATATTTTTTTACCACACGTTCGGGAAGATGCATAATATTTAATTTTTTATGCAAAAGGTCATAAACAGAAATTAGTTCATCCTTATAATCAATATTTGTGGCAGGATCAATGCCTGTTAATGCAATTATATTTTCTACGATAGCCTTCTTATTTTCCGGAATTACCCCAATAGAATCACCTGCCGCATAGTTTACATCTTCTGCTGTAATTTCGATATGATAGGTTTCCTTATTGCTTCCTTTATCATTAAGATTGATATGAGCAAGCAGGCTACCGGTAAATATTTTTTTTCCTGAAGATTTTTTAACAAGTGCGGGTTTTCCCAGTGATAACGGGCTTTCTGTTTTTTCATTTAAAGCATTGAACACAGTGGCAATCCATTCATCAGCTTCTGTATCAAAGTCAATATCGCATTTCTTCAAAGGTGCTATACGGTTGCCTCCCAACTTATTTAATTGTTCATCTACATCTTCACCTGCTTTGCAAAAAAGTGGATAGGAAGTGTCGCCTAAAGCCAATACACTGTATTTTAATTTGGGAAGTTTAAAACCGTTTTGATGTACGTGGTCGTAAAATTTTTTTGCAGCCGCAGGTGGCTCGCCATCACCATGTGTGCTTATCACAGCTAAAAAGTATTCTTCTTTGCTAAGATCGTTTAGCCGGTATTGATCAAGACTTTGCACCTTTGCATGAATACCATGTTGCTTAGCTTTTGCTGCAAACCCAGTCGCCAGTTTTTTTGAATTACCCGTTTCTGTTCCGTAAGCAATAGTAATTTTATTAATACCATTTTTAAATACCGGCTGCGTTTCTTTTAAAACTTGTTTTGACAGAATACCATTGAGGTAACCATTTATCCAAATAAGTTCATCATTGGTTGAAGTATTGATAAGGTCAAGGAAAGTGTTTAATTTATGCTCAACTAACATGTTTATGTAATTTTTCAGTTTTACTTATAGAGATTACCTGGCTTGTCATTGGCTTAAAATAATAATCATTGCTGTTACTATTTTCGATCCACTTATATTTTTCGTGAAGAGATACTACGTGACCGATAATAACCAAAGAGGGAGAAATAAAACTTTGCCCGCTAAACTGTTTTTCAAAGTCATATAAATTAGCGATGTGTACATTTTGAAGCGGTGTTGTAGCCTGTTCAATTATGGCAAGCAGTTTATTTTCATCAATATTATTAGAGGTTAATTTCTCTACTACTTTTGATAAGGTTTCTGATGACATATAAAAAACCAAAGTATCATTTGTATTGGCCAGTTCTTTCCAATATTCATCTGTGACAATATCAGATTTATAATAGGTAAGAAAACGAACTGCAGTTGCGTAACCTCTTGCTGTAAGAGGAATGCCTGCAAATGCAGCGGCACCTAAGGCTGCGGTAACTCCCGGTATTATTTCGTAAGGAATGCTATTGGCAACCAAAGTCTCCAGTTCATCCATAATGTTTGAAAAAATAGATACATCGCCACCTTTTAAGCGCACAACCAATTTCCCCAATAATGCATGTTGCACCAGCAAATTATTTATAGACCCCTGTGATGTAGAAATACCGCGGCGACATTGCTTTCCAACATGTATTATTTCAGCTTCGGGATTTACGTACCGCTTCAATATTTCCTTACTGACTAACCTATCAGTAAGTACCACATCGGCTTCCTGCAGATAGCGTGCTGTTTTCATAGTGATTAATTCCGGGTCGCCCGGGCCTGCTCCTGCCAGAATCACTTTTCCTGTTTTTAAAATTATGCTCATGTATAGTCTACTAAAATGGTAGGATAAATGGTTAAAAAATTTTAATACGTTTATTGAATCATACAAGCTCCAACAGTAACGCTGCTTGTTTCATCAATTAATATAGCGCCTCCATTTTGTCTTAATTTTTTATAGGAATCAAATGCGATGGGCGAAGCTGTTTTAATAGTTGCCTTAATAATATCATTCAACACTGCTTTCTCAGGTGAATAATTTTTCTGCAATGTGTTTACATCCAGTTTGTATTCAATTTCTTTTACTACACTTCTTACTACTCTACTGTTAGTTTGCAGAAAATATTTATTGCCTGGGATTAATGGTTTGTTACCCATCCAGCATAAAAGCACTTCAAATTCCTGTTCAAGAGCCGGCTGGTTATTTATGGGAACGATCATATCTCCACGGCTTATATCTACATCATCCTCGAGGTGAAGTACTACAGACTGCAATGCATAAGCCTCCTCTATTTCTCTGCCACCAATTTCAATAGCTTTAATAGTGCTTTCAATACCTGAAGGAAGTACAATTATTTTATCACCTTTATGATAAATACCACTAATTACTTTACCGGCATACCCCCTGTAATCATGTAGTTCCGGGGCCTGCGGCCGTATAACATATTGTACAGAAAATCTTGCATCGGTAAGATTAACATCAGAATCCAGTTGTACATTTTCCAAATAATGTAATAAAGATTCACCTTCATACCATGAAAACTTTACAGACTTTTCTACAATATTATCACCATTCAATGCACTGATCGGAATATATTTTATATCTTTTAGACCAAGAGATTGGGCTACCTGCTGATAATCGATCACGATGTTATTGTACACATCTTCCGAATAATTTACAAGATCCATTTTATTGATAGCCACCACCACATGCGGTATGTTGAGTAAAGATGTAATGATAGAATGACGGCGTGTTTGTTCCACTACTCCATTCCTTGCATCTATTAAAATTATAGCCAGTTCTGAATTGGAAGCGCCTGTTACCATATTACGTGTGTACTGGATATGACCAGGAGCATCCGCAATAATGAATTTACGTTTTGGTGTTGAAAAATATTTGTAGGCAACATCAATGGTAATTCCCTGCTCGCGTTCGGCACGAAGGCCATCAGTCAAAAGTGCGAGGTCTATTTCAC
>DATCMY010000147.1:0-10409 GCA_036565505.1 Hanamia sp. | reverse complement strand
GGCTTAGCTTATGCCGATGTACAAAAACTTAAACGGTCAGAGATTATTATTGGCATTGATGGTGAAAAATGGATTTCTACTAAAAGACAAAAAACTGATATTTCTTTCCGCATCCCCTTATTGCCAGCTGCTTTACAAATTTTAAATCGTTATGAGGGACATCCACAATGCAAATATGAAGACCGGGTATTACCAGTTTTAAGTAACCAAAAAATGAATGCTTACTTAAAGGAAATCGCTGATTTGTGTGGTATCAATAAAAATCTTACTTATCATATTGCCAGGCATACTTTTGCTACTACAGTTACATTGAGCAACGGTGTTCCTATTGAAACTGTTTCTAAAATGCTAGGGCATAGAAATATTAAAACCACCCAGCATTATGCAAAAATATTAGACAAGAAAATAAGCGAGGATATGAAATCAATACGTAAGATATATAGTTGAGGTAAATTTTAGTTTATGAATACTTACCCAAGTCCTATCCGATGCCACTTTTGATAGCTTTTATTATATTTTTTTAAAATTGATTTCTGAATAAAATGAGATAAAAAAATCTGAGCTCATTTCAATAATTAAAAACAGGGAAAGTAGAAACAATCCCCGGGCGTGTTTACAAGCACGATTATGAGAAAATAATTAATATACTTTACATTTTTTTTGTTGATCAGGTAGTTATCAATTCTGAATACCCATCTAAGGGCATTCATTTTAAATTTACATTTACAATAGTACCAGGTTGAAAATCGTTTAATGATTCCTGTTGTCCTTCTACATAATCAAGGTCTTTGAAAAATGTTTCCTGCATTTTGCTTAAAGCCCAAAATGCAAGTCCAAGACTTAAGACGGCTACTGCAATGCCGGCATGAATAATCGAGCCCTGGAATAAGCCTTTAAGATATTGAAAAAGTAAGGATAGGGGCACGACCGCTCCACGTACAAAATTAGGAACGGTAGTAGTTACCGTTGCCCGGATATTGGTTCCAAATTGTTCTGTAGCTATCGTCATAAAGATTACCCAATAACCCACAGAAAAGCCAAGGCATAAACAGATGGAATAAAAAGATAACAGGCTGATATCATGCAAAAAGAAAAAGGACGATATGGTAATGATAGATAAAAACAGGTAAGTATAGACTACTTTAACCCTGCTTTTAAGATACTGGCTAAGCAGCCCGCTGGCAATGTCTCCCAAAACCAGTCCCCCATAGCACCAGGCTACCGCTTCGCCGGCATTCACATCGCCATGTACTCCTAATACTTTACCAAATTCAGGAGATAGTGTAATTAAAATACCCACCACAAACCAAAGTGGCACACCAATGAGGATACATCTAATGTATTTAAAAAACCGTTGCTTGTTTGTGAACAGCGAGAAAAAATCACCATGACGGGTATTTTCTTCTTTGGATTTTGCAAACATGCCAGATTCAGCAATCCCAACGCGTAAAAGCAGTAGCGAAAGCCCTAAACCACCACCTATGAAAAAAGAGGTTCGCCAATCAAAAAACCGGGCAATAAAGAAAGCCGCTACGGCTCCACTCACTCCCACGGCCGCTACAATGGTGGTGGCATATCCGCGTTTTTCTTTGGGCATAATTTCCGCAACCAGCGTAATCCCAGCGCCCAGTTCTCCTGCAAGCCCAAAACCTGCTATGAAACGCCATATGGAATAGCTTTCTACCGAGTGGGTAAATCCATTGGCGATATTGGCTACGGAATACAAAAAGATAGAACCGAATAAAACGGATAACCGTCCTTTCTTGTCCCCCAGTATGCCCCAGAAAATACCACCTGCCAGCAAACCGATCATTTGAACATTCAACAGGAAAATACCATTGTTGGTTACATCCTGCCCATGTAAACCCAATGATTGCAAACTTGGAATACGGACAATACTGAACAAGAGAAGATCGTAAATATCAACAAAATAGCCAAGGGCAGCGACAATAAGGAGGAGTGTAATTTTTGACGAAGGTCCAGAGGTTTTATTCATTTTAATTAAAGTGTATTTTTAGGTGTTTCTTTTATACATTTTCTATTTCTTAATTTTTTACTGCAGCCTCTTTCAGCTTTTATACAATTTAATTTTCTATTAATTCAAAATAGGGTAACCGTTCAATAGGAGTTTTTATGCTGTAACCTTTACCTCCGGAATAGAGTATTCCATCATCTCCTTTCCATTTTCCTTTTGGGAGTATTACCGTGCGCTCAGTTGCATCTTTTATAAGTACAGGAGCTACTAAAATTTTATTGCCCAACATAAACTGATCTTTTATATCAGCATAACCCTGATGAGGAAAATAAAACTCCATTGGGGTTATAATTGGCTCTCCGCTAACTGCAGCTTTTTTTGCCAACGAAAGGATATAGTTTTTAAATTGATTCCTAATCGCCACACAGGCTTTAACTGCATCTAAACGCTTTTTATCTAATATCCGCCAGGGCGCTACTGAGAACTGCATCATCGGCATTAATGCCTGGCATTGTGCAGACCTGACTACTAAATCTGCATCATAAGATTTAGCAGAAATGAAAGATTTAAACTCGCCGCCCCCTATCATATCCGGGCAGGTAAAATAATTGCCTATCAGCGATTCAATAAATGAACCGGGTATTAATTTCCCGAGGTCTATCCAATTGTGGTTCTTATCCTTTAACCGCTGTGCGATGGGTTGGCCACCCATTTTCCACATTACCCTGAATTCATTTAAAGGATATTGTTCACCGATTAATCCATATTCCAGGATTTGATCGTTTACAGACATTTTTTGATAAGTAATGAGTGAATCATTGTAGAACTGTGCATCACCTGCATCAAACTTAAACCCATCAATACCATATTTCAACTGCAGAGAATCCAGGTTGTTCTTAAACCACTTAACCGCACCCGGATTTGTAAAATCCAATTCTGCACTGTAACCATTCCACCAATGGATGATTGCAGGCTCGTCCACACTTTTCCATGAGTTATCGCTGCCGGGTTTCGGGGCCAGGATGAAATATTTTTTGGAGGATAGCTCCCGGAATTCTTTCGAATCGGGGCTAACAAACGGGCAGACCCAAAGCATGACTTTAAAACCCATTTTATGAAGCTCGTTTACCATGGTAGCCGGGTTGGCAAAACGCTCTGCCTTAAACTCAAAATTTCCATAATAACGCTGCCAGTTATCATCAATCATTAATACACCCGGTTCAAAACCATTGTTGACAATATCATGTGCATACTTTAATATGTCCTGCTGGTTTTGATTATAAACCAGCTCAATCCATGTATTAAACTGAGGATGGATAAACATAGAACTGTCCGGCATTTTTCCTGAAGGAGGGAAGAAATTTTTACTGGCATAACGATAAGCATCGGCTAATGAATTGCCTGTTAATCCTGCATGTACCACACCATGTTTATTACTGATAATAATTTTTCCGTTTTTAAATTCAAAACGGAAAGGTTTTTCGCTCCAGATATATCTGCCTTCATTAGAAAGCAACAATGGCGAGAATTGATTTCCTTCTGAATTGGCATTAAAATTTTCTGTGTACGCAATTCCTGAAACGGGCATCTTATCTCCCTGGTTAACGATGTCCACCCACCACTTTTCTGAGGATGTTGTTTTAATAACTTCCTCATTCAGTATCTGCGTTTGCTGGCAAAACCCGATTTTTAAAAATAATAATCCAATAAAGACGCAAAGAATAATTTTTCTAGTCATTTCAAATATTATTTCCCAAACCAGTTGAACATAATTAAACTCCTTATTCCTAATCAACCTATTAAAACTCCCTTTTTTTAAGGGCATTTTTTTCAAATAATGTTTATAAACTTTTAAAGGATTATCAATTATTACTAATCCCATTTTAAAACCATAGTTTCTTCCGGTTCAATCTGAACACTCTCTGCTGTAGCTGTACCTTGCTTATTTGCAAACAAAACAGTGGGTTTGAGTTTTGAATCTTTTACATCAAGCTGTACAAGTTGCTTCATCCCTGATTTATTTATGATAATGGTAAGGTATGAATTACCAGACTTAAGGGTTTTCATCATCATACCCTTTTGCTGTTTTTTAAACCTGAAAGGAATTGTTTGAATACTCTCCTTAGCCTCATCATTTAATAATGCAACCAATTGACTGTAGTCTTTGCTGATTCTTCCACCTAATCCTAAAAGAGAGGGTATCCATGACACCTCGCCTTTACCATAATTATTTATGGAGGCAATCGTTTCATCTCCAATATTCCCAATTGATTTTGCTGATGTTAAAGCAATAGTACCTCTCCATAAATGAGCAGGTATTGTCAACTTTGGGATTGATAAATTTACATCGAAAAGGTTGTCAACTAATTTAAATTCTTTGATATTACCACCGAACAATTTTTGAAGCGGGAAACCCGTCATCATTATGCAGTGCGCATTTTCATCATAATAGGCAGTCAGCCCATCAACAATCAATTTACCGCCATTACTAACAAAATATTCCAACTTCTCCCAAAATTTGGACGGGATACTCACCTGGTGGGCCAGGATGATTGTTTGCCCTTTATAGTCTTTTTGTGTAAAATCAAACTCGTCAATTTCTTTAAAATTTGCCTGGATGCCCATTTCGCTCAATGCCTCAAAATATCCCAAAGCTGATTTCATTACTCCACCAATATTACGACCTTCATAAGGTGTAACGCCGGTTTGCAATTTCTTTTCTATCCACATAGATTCCCGTGTATAAATAATATTGATTCCGGACTCAAGCACTTTAGCATGAGCAAATAACTCCTGATTATTGTTTATTATTTTTGCAATATCAGAAGCAGCTATCATCCGGTCAGAAGGTTTATCCTGAAAATCAAGCATGGCCCATTCGCCTGCCTCAAACCCGGAAGCCCTGGGGTTAAGGCACCAGAAGATAGCCCCCTTACTTCCTGTGCCAATTACAGTCCATAACCATTGACTTATTTCCTCTTTGGTGGGGCACATGGGCTGGCCCCCACTGTATACGTTATTGCCCCCTTGTAATTCTGTCATCAGCCAGGGAATATTGCCTGCACCTGAACGCAGGATTTCACTATTGGCTGACATCGCCATTGCATATTGTTCCCGGTTAAAATACCCAAAATGCCAACTGGCATGCGCCGAACCTCCCAGGCTTGTAAGGAACTTCCTCCATTCGGGGAAATTATATTCGGCCACATTCTGGAAGATAGCATGGTTATTAACATGTATCGGTCTGCCGGGATCATATTGATGAATTTGCTCAACCAGCCAGTTTATGAACCAACTATTATAATACACTAAAAACTGTTGTTCTTTAAAATCCATGACCTGGTAGCCTTTACTGTTATAAACTGGTTTAGACTGAAGCTTATTCCATTCATCAAATTTTTTGCGGGTAAATTCATTATCAGGTAAGCTTCCTGATCCTGGTTCATTAATGGGCACCCATCCATACAAGGAAGTAAATTGCCTGAAATGGGTGGCCAAATTTTTTATATAAACAGCAATAGATTGTAAGTTTTCTTCACTCGTTGGAAATTTATATCCCCCCACATCAGTAAATGAGGTTGCCGGGAAAACATTTCCGTATATTTTGATGCCATATTTTTCAGCCGCTTTAAAAGCCATGTCAAATAAGCTGTAGTCCCAGGTGCCGTCGGGTTTATGCATGTAAGATTCAAACATACGGATACGGGTAATCGTCATTCCTGCTTCTTTCAATCTACGAAACCATGTATCTATCTGTTCATTGGTTTGCCCCGGTTCTATAAATACTTCAGCGCCAATCATAGGAATATCTGTATTGGATACCTGGGCAATTACGGGTACTTGAAAAGTAGTAAGTAAACAGAATATCAATAAGAATTTATGCCAAATAAATGAGTGGTCAGCAGTAGGTTTTTGGGCAGCAAGCATAGATTGATTCATTATTTGATTACACTTTTAATTATTGATTTAAAATACTTTGTAAAGTTTCTCTTCCGCAGAATGTTGTTCTTTCTTATTAATGTTATCCATCCTAAGTGCATACTTTTTTATTATAGATATTGTTGACGAGTCTTTATCATACACCGAATACCAACCCTGGAATTCATGAGGGGGGTCTCCAATAAAATCATCATTTAATTTCCATATCCCCCCGGGATTCCCTGGCCTTCCTTCTCCGCCCCAGGCCCAGAAATTACATCCCGCTATAACACATTCTTTTTGATTCGCTCTTTTATACACTTCTTCAAAGATTTTTTCAAAATAGTTGTCTCTTACCGTTACCGCTGACGCAGGATCGTGGCTGTCTAAATCCCTTGATATCCCAAACTCTTCCAGCACAAGTGGCTTATTTAGTTTTTTAGAAATCAGGATATGATTATTTAAATATTCTAATGCAAAATTTACAGCTTTTGAATATGTTGAATCTGCTTTTTCCGGATCATAATAATTCCAATTTTGTACCCAAATATGAATGGTTGTGTAATCAATATTTTTACTGGAATGATCTTTAAAGAAATTTGTCCCTGATGCTAACGGATCAGAAGTCGCGCCTTCGCTGCCCGTTGTTACCAAATGATTGTGGTCTAAGTTTTTAATTAACCCGGCAGTGGAATTTATCCAACGTAAATAGGCAGTAACATTATCTACACCTCGGGGCTCATTTGCCAGTTCCCATGACATTATAGTTGGGTCATTCTTGTATTTAATCCCCGTATAGACATTTTTTCTGTTTACGATAAAGTTTATATGCTGATTGAACAAAATCCATTGCTTTTGCATTTGAGTAAAATTGAGCAGTAAATTTTGCATACTTGCCCCAGTCGCCTCCCGGTTGTGGAGGAGGATAAGGAATAGAATCAGCAGCGCCGGACCAAACTAAGTATTGGCCCATACCACCCGACCAGGGCCAGAAATTATTAAGGCACATTATTGCGTACATATTCCTTTTTTTCATTTCAGCTAAAAGAAAATCCAGGCCATCAAGCACTTGTTGATTATATTTTCCGGGAGATGTTTGAAGCGATGGCAACATTCTCCAGGGTTCTGTATCGGGACCTTCACTTCCAGCCATTACGCGAAGATTTTGAACCCCTATATTTTTTAGACGGTCAAGTTCCCTTAGCAATCTTTCCCTGTTACCCCCTGGTCCTTTAGAACCTAAGTTCATACCATACCAGAAATTTGTTCCTAAATAGTGATAGGGTTTCCCATTAATTTCAAAAGTAGTATTGCTGACTTTTACAAAAGCTGCAGAATTAATAGCAGTAGAATTATTGTTACTTCTTAAGGCAGCATTTCTAGGTGAACACGATGTAAAAAAAAGTATACAAAGGATCCAATAGCAATCGTTCTTCATTATTATCTTCCTGGTATGCGTGAGAATTAATGACATTATAATTGAATTACTTGTTTATCATCTATCAATCTTTTCTTTAATTTTTTGTAATCAACTTCCTGAACGCTTTTCTTATTATCAATAGCCATGACGGCAGCAGTAACACATGCCTGCCCCAATTCCATAAAAGTGAATTCAATTCTTATAGCTCCGTATGCAATGTGGCTTGATGAGGGACCACATTAATACTGCAGCATCTTTTGTATAAGGAATTCTTCCTTCATAAGAAATATGCTTATCCTGAAATGGTACAGAATGATTTTGTGAAAAACTGCATTCAGAAAGAGTAAGGAAAACAATAACGCAACAAAAAACTTTAAACATAAAAAATTAAATTAAAATACAATTCCGGTTGATGCAATTTGAATAGAGCAAACTTTATAATTATTTTGGGAGTGACAATATCTGGCCACTACTTAACAGTTTTTTTTCCAATTCAGTATAACTGATATCCTGAACATGCTCCTTATCCTTTACCGCGATTGCTGCAGCTATTCCGGATGATTGGCCCAACATCATAAATACGGGTTCCATACGAATGGAACCATAGGCTATGTGCGATGCAGATAAACATACCGGCACAAGCAAATTGCCGCATTCTTCAACTTTAGGGATAATCGCCTTGTATGATATCGAATAAGGTTGCTCTACCGCAATTTGTACATCTCCTTCATTTTGAACATCACCTGCTGCCGTTACATACCGTTGTACGTTGTGGCTATCCATATTATAGTTACCCATAGCAATTGATTCCGAAACAGCCTTGTCACCTTTCAAATAACTTTCTGACATCACAAAATCACTAACCATACGCCTGGCTTCCCTGACATATAACTTGTATGGCATGTGGCCATTTTCTTTAAATTCATCTTTCGGTAATCCCCATGAAGCATATTTTTTTCGCACATCCGCAGGTATTCCCGGATCATGCTGCACTGTCCATATTAATCCTTTGGTCCAGTACAAATGCGACTCATCCATTTTTTTTCTTTTTGAATAGGAAGCCTCAGGATAATCATAATCCATACCGATGTAATCCATAGAAACGCCGCCATCATTATTAGAGTCTGTTTTACGATTGGGCAAAGAAGAGAGTTTCCAAAATGTTTTTACACCCTTTTGGGCAGCCCTTACGATTAATTCAAAATCCTCCTTTTTATAATTGGCTGGTTTAGCTACCATCACCATGTTCTGTGGTGCATCTGTAAGACATGCCCGGTAACAATAGGCCTGTATCTTTTTATCTCCCTCGCCGTCTTTGCCACCGGCATCAGCGTTTATACCGGGTAAAAGTCCACTTGTGGCATTTCCCTTTTGTAAATAAGGATCAATGCCGCGTGGCAAATTATTGCCTTTGGTTAATTGTGTTTCTATGCCATTAATTGTTTCTCCATATAGGCTGTTCGGTTCCCGGCCTATGGTATAAGATACTCCTGCGGCGGCCATCAAGTCGCCTTCATAAGTAGCATCTATGAAAACCTTGCCGCTATAGGTATCACCATTTAACATCGTAATGGATACGATTTTTCCGTTTTCTTTTTTAACGCCATGCTGCCGATCCAGCCACTGATTCAACTTCATTGGTATTTTATTCTCCCGAATAAAATCGTTAAAGACCTTCTCTGCTACATGCGGCTCAAAGGTCCACATCAGGCTATCGGTGATTTCATAAATGGAATTTGCTACCTTTTCCCAGTAATTAGTCAAAGTTTCCTGGTTCCAGGCTTTGGTGTTTTGATAATAACTGTGTATTCTGTGAAAAAAATCAAGGGTAAGCCCTCCAATTGTTTTATACTGATCCTGACTTCCTATATCGGTCCAGCCCAAGCCGCTGGTAGTAAGGCCTCCAATGTGTTTTTCAGGACTTAGCAGAATTACAGAAGCACCGTTTTGCCTGGCAGCAACCGCAGCCATAATACCGGCTGACGTGGCGCCATATACTATTACATCATAACTCTTTTGAATCTTTTGAGCATGCACTTTATTATTCATAAAAAATAATAAAAGTATAAGCATAGTGTTAATAATTTTTCTCATCTTCTTATTTATAAATTTATAGATCGTACTCAAATATTTTCTATCACGGTTTGATGAAAGCATTTTATGCGGGCTTTCCAATAATTTATTCGCTGAATGTTTTTTCAGATATGCCCGGATCCAAATCTTTATCTATACTTCCATTTCTGTGAGTAATACTGCTCCAAAACAAAAGTTTCATTTCAAATTTTTATACCAACCATTATTTATTTTCAGGCACAAATAATATGGCATCTGCTACCACTGCGCCGTCTGCATCTTTGTTTGTAATCTCCACAAATGATTTCTTTCCTGATGGTAAACTGTAAGAGCCTAAATCTACCCATTCCCCGGCAGTTTGTCCTTCTACTTGTATATCTGATTCTTTTACCACTAATTCTTTTTTTGTTTTTCCATCAAAAACTATGATGCTGGTCTTTGATGTTCCATTATTTAATTTTGGATAATAAGAATACACTTTGTATTTACCTGCTTTGCTAATCGTTGGTATAAACTTTACCGATTTTATTGAATCACTTTTGCCATCTTCAGTAAATGCTGAAGGCCCATAACATTTCTGGTGAATGGTTGCCCAAATACCTGTTTTTACAACATGAGCAGCATCGTCATTATCTACTAATATTTCAGGCGTACTATTATCTGCCAAAGGATTTGTTTTAAGTATTTGCTGCAGTTTCTTTACATCAATTTGCTGCACCGTTTTTTTCGTATCAATCGCTAATACCGCAGCAACTGCTGCAGATTGACTTAAAACCATAAACACAGGCTCCATTCGGATAGAACCATAAGCGATATGAGTAGCCGACAAACAAACCGGTACTAATAAATTCTTGCATTCATCTGCTTTTGGAATTATTGACCGATATGAAATAGGATACGGCCCAAAACCTCCTTCTTCTACATTTCCTTCATTTTTTACCATACCATTTACAACAATTCGCTGGCAATTATGTGAGTCCATAGTATAGGCAGCCATGCCAATACCATCGCTAACTACTTTTT
>DATCMY010000146.1:0-18700 GCA_036565505.1 Hanamia sp. | reverse complement strand
AAATAATGCATAGCCCGGCCATAGCGCCCTTATTTTTTTTGAGTCTTCGCCAGGCGTTTTGAGAAAAAGAAAACGATTGTTGCATTGAATTAAAAATAGATAACTTTAAATGAAAATTAGAATACTTCTAATTTTATTTTTTTATTTCGGAAATTGATTATGAAATTTTAATGCATGTCACTTCACCTTTCTTCCCTTCCAATGATAACTCCCAAACATTCCTAACCATCCTGCAAGCAAAGTATATAAAATATGCAACGGTTGCGCAGGTACAAACCACCAAAGTAATTTTCGTTTGTTAAAAAATTTTGCAACAGGATAAAGAAAAATTAATTCAACAATTGTTTTTATTGCAACTGAAAATAGAAATAAATAAAATGCTTTTATAAAAAAGAAAGAGGAAATGGCAAGAATAAAAATCCAGGCATTTAAAAGGTAAACAAGCAATAGAACCCCTGTTATTTTTTTATCAGTGTACTTATCAGCCTTACTAGCCCAACGGATTCTTTGATTCATAAAATCTTTCAAAGTATCTGCAGGTTGGGTTAGTACAATTACATCCGGGGATTTTAAAAACATAATTTTATCAGGATGTACTTTTTGAATTTTGTGCATCAGCAGCATATCATCGCCACTGGCAATATTATCTATTCCTTCAAAACCACCTACTTCATAAAAAACTTCTTTCTTATATGCAAGATTGGCCCCGTTACACATGCTGTGGAATTTATTATAAACGGATGCCCCGGTAATCCCCTGCAATGTCATAAAATCAAGGGATTGGAAATTTTTAAATAACCTTTTAAAAAAAGAATCTTCCGGTAAAGGGCTGTTGAATAAAACAGGCAAGGCAATAAATACCGGCCTTTTTTTAATATAAAAGGAGGCAAGTGTTTCAAGCCATTTTGAGGGTGCGGTACAATCTGCATCCGTCGTTACTATTAATGCTCCTTTTGCAAATTGCAGAGCGGTTTCTATTGATTTTTTTTTGTAAGAATTTAAAATTTTAGTTTCGGTAAAATCAATTAAGTTGATAACCCGGATATTCTCTTTTTGAAATGAATTTATTATAGGAACCGTGTTATCGGTTGAATGGTCGTTTGTTACTATAATTTCAAATTTGTTTTGAGGATAAGTTTGATTGATTAAGGATTGAATGCAATTCCCGATATTATTTTCTTCATTTCTTGCGGCAATGATAATGGAAATAAAGGGTAAATTATTTTCATTCAATGGTTTATGGTGAATAAAATCTTTCATACCAATCCAACTTTTCCTGTAGTTCATGATAAGAGCCACATACGGTAGCAAAATGAAGATGGTGATCAGTAAAAAAGTCATGTAAAAATTTAAGTAATACAGATATACGATTAAATGTAATCCCATTGCAAAAATAATTTTTTGATTTCAAAAGGAATTATTAGATTTGTATAGTTGCATAAACAACTATATGTTAAACAACCAATTTAAAAAAGGAGAACTTTATAGTTTTATTACCGGCAAAGCTTCTACTGCCATTGCAAGAAGATTGCAGAAAAATTTTAAAGAATCATCGATAGATATTACGATTGAACAATGGAGTGTATTGTATCATTTATGGAAAGAAGACGGGCAAAGCCAGCAACAATTGTGTGAAGCAACTTTTAGGGATAAGCCCAGCATTACACGTTTGGTAGATAATCTGGAAAAATCAAAACTGGTAAAAAGGGTGGCTTCAAAAAATGACCGGCGAAGCAATCTTATTTTTCTTACTAAAGAGGCTAAAAGCCTGGAACAAAAAACGATGGATGTAGCTAATCGTACTTTAAATGAAGCACTGGCTGGCGTTACCAACGGGCAAATAGAAATTGCAAAAGAAGTTCTACAAATGGTGTATGATAATTTGGCCCGGTAGGGACAGGTCGCGAACTGTCCAAATATTGTTATTAAAATAAATTTCAAGACAGGTCGCGACCTGTACCTACATCAAAAAAATAAAAATCATGGAAACAACAACAATGGCTTCAACATTAAAAGGTGGCGAATGGTTGATAAAGCCGGGAAATGCCAATGACATTTTTACGCCGGAAGATTTTACGGAAGAGCAATTAATGATCCGCGATATGTGCCTTCAGTTTTTGAAGACAGAAGTGTTGCCCGTGATGGACCGTATTGATAAAGCAGAACCGGGATTAATGCCGGCACTGATGGAAAAAGCAGGTGAGCAAGGTCTTTTGAGCGCTTCGGTGCCGGAAGAATATGGCGGAATGGGAAAAGATTTTGTGACTTCCACACTGGTAAGCGAGGCTTTAGGTGGGGGATATTCTTTTAGCGTGGCCGTGAGTGCCCATGCGGGCATTGGCACCTTGCCGATTTTATACTTTGGTACTGAAGAGCAAAAGAAAAAATACATACCCAAACTCGCAACCGGTGAATGGAAAGGATCTTACGGGCTGACAGAACCCGGAAGCGGGAGTGATGCATTAGGGGCAAAATCAACTGCTACTCTTTCTGCCGACGGAAAATATTATATTTTGAACGGGCAAAAAAGCTGGATCACTAATGGCGGTTTTGCTGATGTTTTTACTGTGTTTGCAAAAATTGATGGTGATAAATTTACTGCATTTATACTTGAACGCGGTATGGAGGGTTTTACGCAAGGACAAGAAGAACATAAAATGGGTATCAAAGGCTCATCCACTGTTCAATTGTATTTTCAGGATTGTAAAGTACCTGTAGAAAATCTACTTGGCGAAATTGGCCGCGGCCACATTATCGCATTTAATATTTTAAATATAGGAAGGTTGAAATTGGATTCGGCTACCGATGGTGGTTCCAAAGTTGCCTTAACCGAATCCATTGAATATGCAAAAATCCGTGAACAATTTAAATTACCCATTGCAAAATTTGGTGCCATCAAATACAAACTGGCCGAAATGGCGATAAGGATTTATGCAGATGAAAGTGCATTATATCGCACTGCAAAATGGATAGATGAAAAAGAACATGAATTGTTAGCCGCAGGCAAACCCTTTAATGAAGCGCTTTTGGGAGCGGCCGAAGAATTCGCTATCGAGTGCGCCATACTAAAAGTTCATGGCAGTGAAGTGTTGGATTATGTAGTGGATGAAGGGTTGCAAATACATGGAGGTAACGGTTTCAGTGATGAATACAATATTAGCCGAGCTTATCGCGATAGCCGCATCAATAGAATTTTTGAAGGTACCAACGAAATTAATCGACTGCTTTCTGTAGATATTATGCTGAAGCGTGCGCTGAAAGGACAACTCGACCTTATGGGCCCCGCAATGAATGTGCAGAAAGAATTAATGAGCATTCCCGAATTTGGTGATGGAGAAGATACACCGTTTGCTACCGAATTAAAAACCATTGCCAATATGAAGAAAAGCATATTGATGGTAGCGGGTGCAGCAGTTCAAAAACTAATGGCAACACTTAGCAAAGAACAGGAAATTATTATGAACATCGCAGATATGGCGATCAAAACCTTTGTGGCGGAAAGCATGTTTTTGCGCATAATGAAATCAGTCGAAAAAACAGGGGAAGAAAATAATAAAGTTCAAATAGCCATGCTGCATGTTTACCTGAACGATGCAGTAGATGCATTAGCAAAAGCTGGTAAAGAAGCCATCAATTCTTTTGCAGAAGGCGATGAACAAAAAATGATGTTGCTCGGGTTAAAACGTTTTACAAAAACAGCGCCTTTCAATAGTAAGGACGCGAGGAGATTGGTGGCCGAAAAGTTGATTGAGGATGGCAGGTATACATTGTAATTGACAGTTGAAATATTTAAAAAAGCTTTGGGTTGATTACTCAGGGCTTTTTGTTTTGTGCTTAAAGCGAAACTATAAATTAATAATTGCCATTTAGATTATTCATAGTTTTTGCAAAATTTTGCAAAGCTTCATGATGTATTCCTAAATCCTTATCTTTTATTAAATTGAAATACATAGTTATTTCGGAATTTGGAAATATTTTTTGCATAATTGATGCAAAATCTTTAATCGATTGCTTGCCCAATTCTTCTCGTTCGGCATTATTTAAAAATGATTTGTTGACAAAGTAATCAAGTAATAGAGTGACAGAATAATTAAAGCGCATTGATGGATGAGGATGCGGGTATTTTAAAGTATATTTTTCAAATTTGATTTCAACTGAAAAAAGATAAAACATCACGAATAGAATGAAGATGGCATATCTCACCAAATTTCTTTTATTTTCAAAAAATACCTGCGTGTTACCTTCTTTGGATAAGTTTTTATAGCTGTTAATTAATTGCTCTGCAAGCTGATTAACAGCATATTTATCAGCATCCATTTCTAAGGTTTGATTTGAGAGATTTTCTTTTTCTTCATTTGGTAAATTATCGAATTCGAAGAATAGACTTCTTGATTTTTGATTCAAATGCCCTATTTCGTGCATTATGATAAAGAAAATGAAGTTCAGAATTAAGCCCTTTGATATTATTAAACGTTTAGAATTAGATGGAAAATATCCCTCAGGTTCATATTTTTTTAAAGAATTATCCGTACAAAATTTTTGCCAGCTAAAAAATGTTTCATTGTATATAATTATTGATTCTTCTGCTAAATTAATTTCAAAAATGTCAGGTAAAAAGTTTTCATGTCTAACGATGTTACAAAACAGAAAAGTTACATAATCAACTAACCCCTTAGTGACACCAATAAAATTATATGGAGGATTTGTATTATCAGCACATGCATTGATTCCATCATGATGAATAAAATAAAAATAAAGATTTTTAATTTTTAAATCCAGGTTATTATCATGAAATGCTCTATTTAAATTATAGTGGAGCCAATTACAATATTCAAAATTTGGGGCCCCATTAAATGGTTTCCAAATTCCATTGGGATATATTGATACACCTTTAGAATCTTTTTGGCATTTTAGTATTTTATCAAATATGTTTTCAGGGCTCATAAATTTAAATTAGTTTTATTAAACCAATTTATGTCTTTTCTTAATTTCCAGAAGCTTTTAAAAGACAACATTATCATTATGCTAATTATGTAATCAAATTAACATTTCTAAAAAATAAGGAAAGATTTCATTATAAAAAAGCACTTTCATGCCTGAATTAAATACCTGGAACATTCTTACATTAATTGCACTTTTATTTTTAATTCTATTTTTTAAAAAAGGAAAAAACGCTATTTGGGGTGGATTTTCCGGAGGTATAATTATTGGGATTATTTGGGCACTCATTTTTGTTTTCAAAGGAGAAGGATGGCATTGGAAATTTTTTCTTCGTGGAATTGTAGTTGGGGTGTTATTAGGTATTGCTACAGAAATGTTAGGAAGGATTGGAGATTTATTTAAACCTAAAAATAATTGATTCATTACTATTAGCACCTTCAGGAAACAAGGAGTCAGCATCCTAAATTACCAAAACTTAAAATAGAATTATGTACTTCAAGTTAAAATTCGTTCTTATAATAGTTTCTCTATATTCTAATACAACATTTGCTCAATATTCTACCAAAGAAAGTTTGTTTGCAAAAGAGTATAGCAAAGACGAATGTCTATCCAAATCGAAAAACTTTGTAATTACAGAAGTCTTAGGGGATTATTCGACAACTGCCAAAAAAGTTGAATTGGATGCCTTAACAGCTTCTAATTCCGGAGAATTAACCACCATATACTATAAAAGTGAAGATAAAAATAAAGAGGGATTGGTTTTGGGTTTTTTCGGATCAAGATGGAATGACACAGGAGTAAGCTTTCAACTCTTTACAAATTAATTAAACAAGAGCTGAACAGGGAATTAGAACTTTCTATTTATTGATAATTCCGGTGAAAGATTCATCTCAACGGTCATTTTTTTTATTGAAAAATTGCCAAAACTGTGGCTTTTCCTATTGATAAAAATTCGTAGTTCCTTAAAACCAAATTTGGGTAAATATTTTGTTTAAATAAAAGTAAATTTGTTTAAAACAAAAGAACATGACTACGCCCGCCATCCGGCAAAAATTAGCCGATTATATGAAAGTAGCTGATGAAACAAAAGTGAAAGCCGTGTATGCACTTTTAAAGGACGAGATGGAGCAAGAGGAAACGGAATATTCAGAAGATTTTAAAAATGAACTTGACCAACGTTATGCCTATTATAAAAGTGGTGGCAAAATGGTAAACGCCGCAGAAGTCGATAAACAAATCAATACCATTTTACAAGCCCGCAAAAGTAAATAATGTACCAATTAATTTACTCGCCTGTTGCTTTAATTGAATATAAAGATGCTATTGTTTGGTATAAGGAACGAAGTACAAAAGCAGCAGAAAATTTTGTAAATCAAGTTAAAGAAAAGATTGATAAGATTTGTAATTCGCCCTTTCATTATCCTGAAACCTACAAACATTTCAGAGAAACATCGTTAAGAAAATATCCATATTCTCTTGTTTATTTTATTGATAAAAGCAAAAAGATAATTATCATAACATCTGTATTTCATCATAAGAGAAACCCGAAAAAGAAATATGTGAAATAGGCGTTTATCGAAGGATAAATTGGCACAAAAAATCAATTAAAGACAAAGGCAACAAAAAATAAGAATATTACCACTTTTGATGAACATCCTGATAAAAAGGTATGGAAAAATTGGTTCAAAAGAAGGAACTGAATTTGAAATTAAAGCAAAAGCATTCGCTATTGGGGAGGTTATTAAAGAAGAAAGGCATTTGGCCAATATGACTCAGGAATAACTTGCTGAAAAGACCGGAACCAAAAAGAGTTTTATTTTGCGAATTGAAAACGGACATAGCGACATTCAACTTTCCACGCTTTACCGGCTTCTTGAAACGGGTCTTGGGCGCAAACTTTCGTTGACAATTAAGTAGATGAAAGAAGAACAAAGCATTACAACATTTACAATAAATTCCCCGCTAAAAACAAAAAGAAATTTTTTGGTTGACAATAATTGTGTTAAGCTTTGAAAAATATTTTGTAAGTAAAAAGTTAGTCTAAAAAATGTCGGTAGAACCACTTGCCTGTAAGCCCGATATTCCTTTATGTGAAAATATGATTTGGATAATAAAATTATTGGAAAGAAGTAAATTTGAAATATAAAATAGCGAAGTAAAATATTTGTTCTACATGTAGTTATCCTTCTAAAAATTTTGTTATGGAACTTTCAAAAAGAGAGAAAAAACTTACCCGGGAAATAATAGAAGCAGGATTGCAAAAAGAATTTACAAAAGCACTTTTAGATGCGGATAAAATTTTAAACGATTGGAAAATCAAAGGTCTGGATAATAGGAATGCCTATCATAATCTTTATAAGCATATTATCGATTTTGATAAACATATTGCCCGCAGATATGATGGAATGACTGGTTCAAGATACCTGTTGGTTATCATTGCACAATTGCAGGATGGTCTTATATCGGAAAGTGATTTGGAAAATTTTTCTGAAGAAGTAAAAAATATAATAAAACGAAGCATTGAATAAATTGATTAATAGAATATGAGGGCTTAGAACTAATATGAATTAAATAGAATTGGAGAGGCAGAGAGGGCAAATATTGAGAAGCGCTGAGCTGTATAAGTTAATACATGCATTCATCACCCAATAAAAATAATTTTATTTTTATATGCTTTCCCTTTGATTATCAGTCTATTTGTGCTAAAACTAATGTTTGGAATCAAATTTGCTTAACATAAAGTGCAATCTTAATTTAAACACCTTTTAAACCTATTTTTTATGAAATTAAATTTTCGAAATGCTCTTTTGGGCAGTACTATTTTAATCAGTTCTCTTTTATTTTTTGGATGCCAGAAAAACTCTGCCACTAGTGGAGATAAGGCAAGGTTGCAGGTTCGCTTAACCGATAGCCCGAATCCAGATGTAAAAGAAGTTTGGGTAGATGTAAAAGAGGTTCTGATTAATATGAGTGACACAAGTTGGACTCCCGTAGGAGGTGCCCATCCTGGCTTATATAATTTATTGGATTTAACCGATGGAAAAGATACTCTTTTGGCAGATGCAGAAATTCCTGCAGGAAATATTTCTCAAATACGATTGATACTGGGCGATAACAATTATATAATCACCAATAGTGGTGAAAAAATAGCTTTAACTACACCCAGCGCTCAACAATCTGGGTTAAAGGCAATTGTAAACCAATCGGTAACAGGTGGTATGCTCTATCATTTGATCCTGGATTTTGATGCCGGAAAATCAATTGTAAAAGCCGGCAACAGCGGTAAGTATATTTTAAAGCCTGTGCTGAGAATTATTTCCTTTGTACCATCAGGTGGAAATATTCAGGGTGTAGTAGTTCCCGATTCTGTAAGAACTGCTGTTTATGCTATTAACGGCATAGATACGGTGGCTTCCACTTACACAAGCACTTCTAATGGTAATTTCTGGTTTGGCGATGTTCCTGCCGGAACTTATACACTTTCTTATGTTCCTACCGATACTACTTTTAAAAATGCACAAAGTAACATTTCAGTTACTTTGGGCCAAACATCTGTAGCAGACACAATGAAGCTGGAATTAAAATAATTCAGGTAAACAAATTTAAAAAAAGCCGTCCTTAATTGGGGGGCTTTTTTATTTTTTCCAACAGGTAAACCGGTCTAATTATCTATTTTAAAAATTTATGTAAGTTAATAAGCCGATCTCTGTCCCAAATTTTTTTACCTTCACCTTCATGAAAAAAATTCTAACTGTCCTGTTCATTTTATGCTTTTTACATTCTTTTTCCCAAAATAAATTACCTCAATATTTTTATGTGAAAACCACAGATTCGCTGCCATTTATAAATTACGGTTTGGGAGAAGATCGCCTTGGTGGTGCTAAAATGACTTTCTTAGACAGTAATGTAGTGTTGAAAGTAGTGGATAGTGCCGGCAGTGATTATAAAGTGCAATTATCAGAATTTCATGCAGCCTATATTGAGAAACAAAAAGTGGTTAGAATAGATCCCATCGAAGAAAAACAATACCTTACAAATAGCTGGAAAGTATATGGTGATTCACTTTATGATTATGTAACTGTGCAACTTGATGAAAAACTTCCTTACCGGAGTGTAATGGAAATTCACCCATCCAGAATCGTAGTGGATATATTTGGAGCTACCAGCAATACCAATTGGATTACACAATTATCAACTGCAAAAGAAATAAAAAACGCCTGGTACGAAGAACCTGAAGATGATGTAATGCGGGTTTTTATAGAATTAAAACATCCCCAGCATTGGGGATATAGAATTTTTTATACTGATAATAATAAACTAACAATAAGGATTAAACGCCCGCCGGCTATTTTAAATTTAAATCATTTGACCATAGCAATTGATGCCGGGCATGGTGGAGAAAATATTGGTGCCACCGGAGTTACCTCCAACATAAAGGAGAAAGATTATACTTTACTGATCGCAAAAGAATTGTCCAGGCAATTAATGCTTAGGAAAGCAAAAGTGGTAATGACAAGAGTAAAGGATACTACGGAAAGTATGTTTGAAAGGATTACTTTTTTAAACCAGCAAAATCCCGATTTACTAATCAGTATTCATTTGAATTCATCAGATAAAGATTCTGTAAATGGAGTGAGCACTTATTATCGTTATATCGGATTCAGGCCATTAAGCCAGGCTATTTTAAAAAGTATGTTGCAACTTGGCTTAAATGAATTTGGCAATGTGGGGAGTTTTAATTTTTCATTAAGTGGGCCTACAGATTATCCGAATTGTTTGGTGGAAGTAGCGTTCTTAAGTAATAAAGAAGATGAAAAAAAGATTCGCAATCCCAAATTTAGGAAACAGGTGGCAGCAAAAATTATAGCAGGAATCGAGGCATTTTTAAAAAATTGATAAGGTCATCAAGAGATAATTTAAATTTTTAGATGTTGAATTTTGAATGCATGAAGGGTGATATATTTCTTTATTGATTGATGCCAAAATGACTTTCCAAGGCAAACTCCAGATTCCAACAGTTTGCCAAATTTATTTTCATTAATTTTGAGGTTCAACTTTTAAATTTTATACTATCAATTTTTCTACTTCTATAAAGAAAGCCTTTGGAAAGCTTAGTAGCCTGGCGGAAACATTAATCGGTAGCGAAATCGTTCGATTGGGTGCAGATATCAAAGAAAAAATTAAAGGCGGCGAAAAAATTTACAATTTTACTATTGGCGATTTCGATTCTTCTATTTTCCCGATTCCAAAAAGACTGGAAGAGGAAATTATCGATGCCTACCGGAATAAATTTACGACTTATCCTCCCGCTGATGGAATTCTTTCCTTGCGGGAATCTGTTTCAAAATTTATAAAAGAAAGAGAAGATCTTTACTTTAATACCAACGAAATATTAATTGCAGCCGGAGGAAGGCCGCTTATTTATTCTTTATACCGGGCTTTGGTTGATAAAGATGATAAAGTAATTTATTCCGTACCGAGTTGGAACAATAATCATTATGTGCATTTTGTAGAAGGCCGTCACGAGGTAATTGAAACAACTGCAGAAAATAATTTTATGCCTTCGGCAGAGGATATAAAACCCCACATACAGGATGTGGTTTTAATTGCTCTTTGTTCGCCATTAAACCCAACCGGCACAGTATTTAAAAAAGAAGAACTGGAAAAAATATGTGATATGGTGCTTGAAGAAAATATGCGCCGTAATGATGATGAAAAGAAATTGTATGTGATGTACGACCAAATGTACTGGACACTTACTTTTGGAGATACGCAGCATTTTAATCCTGTTAGTCTTAGGCCTGAAATGAAAGACTATACTATTTTTATCGATGGCATCAGCAAAGCTTTCGCAGCAACAGGAGTACGCGTGGGCTGGGCTTTAGGGCCCGAAAATGTATTGTCGAAAATGAAAGCGATCAACAGCCACGTAGGTGCATGGAGTCCCATGGCTGAACAACATGCCACCGCAAAATTTCTTGTTCTGAATGATGTAATTGACGAATATCTTTTTAATTATAAAAAAGAATTGGAAGAAAGATTGCAACTCATTTATAACGGTTTTCAGAAATTAAAAACCGAAGGATTTTCAGTAGATGCCTGTGCGCCACAGGCTGCAATTTATCTCACTATACAAATAAGCCTTGCAGGCAAAAAAACTTTTGATGGGAAAATTATGGCATCACAATCTGATGTCACTTCTTATATTTTAGATGAGGCAAAGCTGGCTGTTGTTCCCTTCTATGCATTTGGCGCTTCCAAAAGTTCTGATTGGTACAGGCTAAGTGTAGGTACCTGTAAAAAAGAAGAAATTCCTGAAATGCTTGAAAAGCTTAAAGCAGCATTGAATAAGCTATCTTAAAAAAATATTGCATGGAAATTATTCTTTCAAAAAAATAAATTCCATGCAATATAACTTATTCAACGATTCATTTATTGACCAACAATTCCCTTTTCCACTAAATACTCCGCTATCTGCACTGCATTGGTTGCTGCGCCTTTACGAAGATTATCACTTACAATCCAGCAGTTGAGCGTATTCGGTTGTGATTCATCCCTGCGGATTCTTCCTACAAAAGTGTCATCTTTTTCATGTGCGGTCAACGGCATTGGGTAAATGAAGTTGTCCAAATCATCCTGCACCACTACACCGGGCGAAGCAGATAAAATTTCTCTTACTTCATTAATGTTAAAATCATTTTCAAATTCTATATTCACACTTTCGCTATGCCCGCCTACTACAGGAATACGTACACAGGTGGCTGTTAGTTGAATAGTGTCATCACCAATAATCTTTCTGGTTTCGTTCACCATTTTCATTTCTTCTTTGGTATAGCCATTTTCTAGAAATACATCAATATGAGGCAGCGCATTTTTATCAATCGGGTATTTGTAAGCCATCTCACCTTTAATATTATTCCTTTCATTTTCCATTTGCTGTACGGCTTTTACACCGGTTCCTGTCACACTTTGGTAAGTAGATACCACTACTCTTTTTATTTTATATTTTTTATGTAGCGGATTCAATACCAAAACCATTTGTATGGTAGAGCAATTTGGATTGGCAATAATTTTATCTTCTTTAGTTAATACATTGGCATTCACTTCTGGAACCACCAACTTTTTGGAAGGGTCCATTCGCCATGCAGAAGAATTATCAATAACGGTAATTCCTGCTTCAGCAAATTTTGGGGCTAATAAAAGCGAAGTGTTGCCACCTGCTGAAAACAAGGCTATTTCAGGCTTTGACGCAATAGCGTCTTCGGCAGATACAACTTTATATTTTTTATTTTTAAAAGTTACTTCTTTTCCTATTGATTTTTCAGATGCCACCGGAATAAGTTCTGTTACCGGGAAATTTCTTTCTTCTAAGATTTGCAACATTTTACTGCCCACCAGGCCGGTTGCACCCACAACTGCGATTTTCATTATTTATTTTTTTTGAGCCTGCAATTTAATACATTCCTTTTTTCTGATAAAATAAAGTACTTATCTTTAAAACAAACCAGCTGTATATGAGAAAAAAAATGAACATTTTTTTTTATTTCCTGCTATTTACAGGAAGTTTTGGGTACGCACAAATTTCAGAAAATTTTAATGACGGGGAGTTTACCAATAATCCTACCTGGCTGGGCAGTACATCAGATTTTATGGTAAATTCTCCATTTCAATTGCAAAGCAATAATACAGTTGCTAATAGTAACTATTATTTAAGTACGGCAAGCTCAATTGCTACTACGGCGCAATGGGAATTTTTTCTACGAATTTCATTTAATCCATCTTCTGCAAATTATGTGGATGCTTACCTGACTGCTTCTGCAAGTGATTTAAGCTTGAATTCTACTTCCGGGTATTTTGTAAGAATTGGCAACACAGATGATGAGATAAGTCTTTATCGGAAAGACGCTACAGGTACAGCAATTAAAATTATTGATGGGGTAAACGGTACATTAAATAATAGCAATAATTTAATGAAAATTAAAGTGGTCCGGGATGCATCCAATCAGTGGATTTTATTCAGGGATTTTAGCGGAACAGGAAACTCCTTTACCAGTGAAGGTTCGGTGATGGATGCCACCTATAATAGTTCTTCTTATTTTGGGTTTTTTATAAAACAAAGTACAGCAGGTTTTTTTCAGCGTCATTTTTTTGATGATATAGATATTAAAAATTATGTTCCTGATATTTCACCTCCGGTAATTCTATCTTCAACAGCAATTACCTCAACAACAATTGATGTTCTTTTTAATGAACCTGTTGATGGGACAACTGGCGCTGAGGCTTCTAATTACTCGGCTGGCAATGGATTAGGAATGCCTGTGGCTGCTTTTATAGATGTTCAAAATGCTTCATTGGTACATCTTACTTTTGGCAATACTTTTACCAGTGGTTTAATATTTAATCTAACTGTAAATGGGGTAAAAGATCTTGCTGGCAATATGATAATAAATGGGGCATCAACTTTTAGTTTTTATATTCCAAAACCACATGATGTGGTTATTGATGAACTGTTTCCAGATCCCAATCCAACTGTGAGTATGCCTCTTACTAAATTTTTGGAATTAAAAAATATTACTTCATTTCCAATCAACTTACAGGGTTGGCAATTGATTGATGGATCTTCAACAGCCACACTGCCTTCTTATAATCTGCGCCCCGATAGTTTTGTGATCATTTGCGCCACCAGTTCTGCCGCGTCATTTTTACCTTATGGCCCCACTTTAGGCGTAGCCAACTTTCCATCTATGAACATTAGCGGCGCTACTATTCTTTTAAAATCTTCAGCTAATAAAAACATACATGCTGTTCAATATGATCTTTCTTCATATAAAAATGAATTAAAAAAAGATGGTGGATGGACACTGGAAATGATAGATACTAAAAATCCTTGTGAAGGTTCTTCCAACTGGAAAGCAAGTACTGATGCCAGCGGCGGAACGCCGGGACTAAAAAATTCTGTGGATGGAATTAATAAAGATGAGTCATCACCCAAATTGTTACGTGCGTTTGCGTCAACTCCCACCTCCATAACTTTAGTTTTTGGAGAACCTCTTGATAGCCTAAAAGCAGCAACAATAGCCAATTACAACTTTGATAATGGATTGGCCGGAACAAGTGCTATACCAGTTGCCCCGTTTTTTGATAAAGTAAATATTACTTTCAATAACTCAATTCATGCCGGAACGGTTTATTCAGTTACTGTCAAAAATATAACGGACTGTGGCGGAAATATTATTGGCGAAAAAAACACGACAAAGTTTGGAGTTGCACAGTTTGCCGATAGCCTTGATTTAGTGATCAATGAAATCTTATTTAATCCGTTGCCTACCGGCGTGGATTATGTTGAATTGTATAATCGCTCTTCAAAGATCATCGATCTTGGTAAAATATATATTGCCAATCGAAATAACAGCAATGCTATCAGCAGCATTCAACAAGTATATGGAGAAAGTAATTTAATATTTCCAAAGGAATTTGCATTATTAACCACCGATATTGATGCAGTAAAAAAACAATATATCGCTACCAATTCTGATGCATTTTTTAAATTGAGCAATATGCCTGCTTTTCCGGATGACAAAGGCAACGCAATCATATTAAATGGCCAGGGAAATATTGTTGACGAAGTTAATTATTCTGATAAATGGCATTTCGCATTGCTGCACAATACCGAAGGTGTTTCATTGGAAAGGATAGATTATGAAGGCCCTTCAGCACAAAGTAATTTCCATTCCGCCGCTACTTCTGTGGGTTATGGAACGCCGGGTAATAAAAATTCTCAATACAAACTCAATGAAGAAGTGCAGGGAGAAGTAGCTGTTACGCCGGATATTTTTTCACCTGATAATGACGGTAACGTTGATTTTGCCACTATCAATTATAGTTTCCCTTCTGCAGGTTATGTAGCCAACATTACCATTTTTGATGCCTCAGGCCGCCCCGTTCGTTATCTTCAAAGAAATGCGCTGAGTGGCATAAAAGGTTATTACCTATGGGATGGGTTGGGTGATAAAAACCGGAAACTTCCGCAGGGGATTTACATTATTTTCACCGAAATTTTTAATAAAGAAGGAAAGAAAAAGCAATTTAAAAATACAATTGTACTGGCAAGAAAGTTTTAAATTTAGTTTCAGTATTGCATAGCATCCATTGAAATAAAGAAGAAATTGGCTTTAATAAGCAAATTATTTTATTCATAATAATAAGCAACAACATTACTCCCATTTATTCCCCGATCCTCTTCAATCTACAATCATAAGAAGATTGTAAAATAAAATTGAATCATCATAAAAGTTTCATTGCTTTCCGGTATACAAATCCATTTTCGTTAATTTTACTTTCTAATAAATTTTTATGGAAGATATTAAATACGATTTTGGAATGATTGGCCTTGGAGTTATGGGTAGCAATCTTTTGTTGAATATGGCTGATCATGGATTTTCAGTAATAGGGTATGATACCAATCCGGTAAAAACAAAAGCGTTTGAATCATCGGCTACAGAAGGCACTAAAGTAAAAGGCGTGAATACTTTGGAAGAGATGATAGCACAATTAAAAACGCCACGAAAATTAATGATGCTGGTGCCGGCAGGAAACCCGGTAGATAGCGTGATCAAAGATTTGAAACCTTTGTTGCAAAAGGGAGATATTATTATTGATGGCGGCAATTCTCATTACACTGATACTTTGAGAAGGATCAATGAATTAAAAGATATAGGGTTTCATTTTATGGGCATTGGTATTTCCGGCGGTGAAGAAGGTGCACGCAAAGGCCCGAGTATAATGCCCGGCGGCGATCTGGAAGCATACAATGAAGTAGCCCCGCTTTTAAAAGCTGTTGCAGCAAAAGTAAATAACGAACCTTGTGTTGGGTACCTTGGAAAAGATGCAGCCGGCCATTATGTAAAAATGGTTCATAACGGTATTGAATACTCGATAATGCA
Source organism: Hanamia sp. (assembly GCA_036565505.1). Lineage (GTDB taxonomy): Bacteria > Bacteroidota > Bacteroidia > Chitinophagales > Chitinophagaceae > Ginsengibacter. Next base: position 2,816 of record DATCMY010000146.1, on the reverse strand, counting down.
GCTCATAAGTGAATGTTATGATTTGATGCGTAACGGTATGCAATTTTCAAATGAAGAACTTCACCAGGTTTTTAAAGATTGGGACAGCGGAGAAATGAAATCTTTTTTATTAGAAATTACGGCAGCTATTTTTGAAAAGAAAGATGATAAGACAGCTAACTTTTTAGTGGATATGATTTTGGATAAAGCCGGCGCAAAAGGTACCGGCAAATGGACATCGCAGGCAGGCTTCGATTTACCAATGCCTGTGCCTACAATTGATGCAGCGGTTATGATGCGTAATCTTTCTTCATTGATTGACGAAAGAAATGAAGCTGATTCCATTTACAATACTTCTATGCAAAAAATAGATATCGCCAAAGAGGAATTTATTCAACTGCTGCATGATGCCTTGTATTTTGCTACACTCATTAGTTATGCTCAAGGATTGGCAATGCTTACTACCGCTTCATCAGAATTAAAAATGGATATCCCGCTTCCGGAAGTAATAAGTGTTTGGCGGGGAGGATGTATTATCCGTTCAGCTTTATTAGATCAATTTAAGGATGCCTATAAAAATGCGGATCTGAAAAATTTATTGCTTGACGAACATATTTCAAAATTACTTCAGCAAAAAGAATCAGCTCTTCAAAAAATTGTTTCCCTGGCTGCCGGCAACAATTATCCTGCTGCCGGATTGATGGCATCTTTTAATTATTACAATGCTTATCGAAGGAAATTATTACCAACAAATTTAATTCAGGCACAACGCGATTTTTTTGGCACGCATACTTATCAAAGAATAGATGAAGCAGGAATTTTTCATACAGAATGGGGGCAGGTATCTTAAAGAAATAAAAAAACAAGAAATAAAAAATAAGAAATTCTAATGTTAGATTATAAAAAATTATCCCCCACACTCCTTTTTATATTTGGCGGCAGTGGCGATTTAAATTATAGAAAATTAACACCGGCGCTTTACAATCTTTTTTTAGATAATGCCATGCCCGATAAATTTGGTATCGTGGGTATTTCCCGTTCTCCCTATTCTGAAGATGAGTATAAAAATCATTTAAAAGAAGGAATAGATAAATTTTCAAGAGTTAGGGACTCCAACGGAAAATGGAAAGAATTTTCAGATAACATCCATTATGTTCAAATGGATATTTCTGATGATAGCCATTATGAAAGAATTGTTGAGATTTCAAAAGAAAAAGAAAAGCAGGCAGGCGAACATCTTGATATTGTTTTTTACATGGCAGTTGCACCACAGCTTGTTCCGGTAATTGTAAGGCAATTGGGTAAACTGGATATTTGCCACGATACCAAATGCACACGAATAGTAGTAGAAAAACCTTTTGGCCATGATCTTGAAAGCGCCAGGGAAATGAATCATATGCTCCGTCAGTATTTTGAGGAAGAACAGATATATAGAATTGATCATTACCTTGGAAAAGAAACTGTTCAAAATATTTTAGCATTGCGTTTTGCCAATGCATTATTTGAACCCATATGGAACAGGAATTATATTGACCATGTGCAGATTACTGCATCGGAAACAGTAGGAGTGGAAGGAAGAGGCGGATATTATGAAACTTCAGGTGCCCTGAGGGATATGATTCAAAACCATATTTTGCAATTATTGTGTATGATAGGAATGGAACCTCCCGTTTCATTTGATGCCAATGAAATAAGAAACAAAAAAGTGGATGTTTTAAATGCCATCCGCAGAATTCCAAAAGAGGAAGTTCAGAATTATGCGGCCCGCGGACAGTATGGCAAAGGATGGATGCAGGGAGAACAGGTCCCCGGCTATCGCGAAGAGGAAGGTGTAAATCCCCAATCCAATGCAGAAACTTTTGCCGCGGTAAAATTTTATATAGATAACTGGCGATGGGAAGGTGTGCCATTTTATGTTCGCACGGGAAAACGACTGCACGAGAAATCAACTGAATTAACGATCCAGTTTAAGCGAGCTCCCGATTTTGCTTTTCCGAAAGAAGCAACTGAAACATGGCGACCCAACAGGCTTTCCATTGGCATTTCGCCTGAAATGGATATTTGTCTCAGGTTTCAATCGAAGCGCCCGGGCCAGGCTATGATTCTGAATCCGGTTGATATGGTCTTTAATTATAAAGACCAATACAAAGGAGAAGAGCCGGAAGCTTATGAAACACTTTTATATGATGTAATGGATGGCGATGCTACTCTTTTTATGCGTGCCGACCAGGTGGAAGCCGCATGGGAAGTAGTGATGCCAATATTAGAAATATGGCAAGCCCGTAAACCAATTGATTTACCTAATTATTCACCCGACTCGTGGGGACCGGAAGATGCCGAAGCTCTTATTGCAAGAGATGGGCACAACTGGATAACCCTGCCAGCAAAACAGAAAGAAAAATGAAACTACACATTTTCAAAAACAAAGAAGAAATGAGCGAAGAACTCGCTTCATGGATATGCAATGTAATTTCGGAGACATTAAAAAACCAGGAATTTTTTTCTCTCGTTCTTTCCGGCGGCGAAACTCCAAAACTGCTTTTTAAAAAGCTTGCTTCAGATAAATACAGAAACAAAATAAACTGGAAACGTATACATATTTTCTGGGGCGATGAAAGAGTAGTTCCTTTTACTGATGAACGCAATAATGCGGGAATGGCTTATGATTTATTGGTTGATTATATAAACATTCCTGTAGCACAGGTACATATTATCCGTACCGATATAGAGCCCAATTTTGCAGTAGATGAATATAGAAAATTATTGCACACATTTTTTGACAATACTGCCACCAGTTTTGACCTTGTGCTGCTCGGTATGGGTGATGATGGCCATAC
>DATCMY010000145.1:0-13408 GCA_036565505.1 Hanamia sp. | reverse complement strand
ATTATTGCTGGGCCAGGCCCGATAACCTTAATGATATTAATTATTTTATAAAGGAGAGAAATGAACTCAACACACCCATTTGGGTTGGCGAGACTGGCGAAAAGGGGAATACAATATATTGGGGTACCTCTCAATATCTTGCTGCAAATAACATTGGTTTCGCTTTTTGGCCCTGGAAAAAAATGGACACCAAAAACACTCCTTACTCAATTAAAAAACCGGATAATTGGGATTTAATTTCAGAATACACAAAAGGAGGCGCCAAGTCAGACAGTATAGTAGCTGATAAAATATTAAACGATTTTCTGGAAAATATAAAGCTCTCTAACTGCGAATATTTTGAAGATGTTTGTAATGCTATATTAACCAGGATCCCCGGTAAAATTGAAGCCGAAAATTATGGGCATGATGGTTTTAACCGTTCCTATTTTGTATTAGATACGCTAAATAAATCTAAATTTTATAGAAAAGAAGAACCTGTGCAGATACAATTAGATAGCAAGGATAAAGATCAGCTTTGGTCAGATCAATCTGTTGAACTTCACAAATCAGAATGGGTTGTTTATAATTTTAATAGTTTAGATAACAGAAAACATCAGTTAACAATAAGAGCATCGTCCTATACTGTGCCTGCCTCATTACTAATTGAGATTAATAATAAAAAGGTAGCGTTTAATGTAGGCACTAAAGACTTGAGTGAATTGACTGTAGGTAATTTTTATTTGAAAAAGGGAGATAATAAAATAAAAATCCTGGTCCAATCCAATACCCTTAAGTTGGATTGGATTAAATTTAATTAGGATTAAATGCCCCTTGTTTCATTTAAACTTTATGCTATTATTTAATAGCAAATGGGATAAAAAACAAGAGATTGATCAGTGTAAGCTTGTCATTGAATGTGACAAAATAATGATCCGGTAATAATAGTAAAAACCATATTATAATTAGATGAGTACAAAAAGAATTTTTGTTGTAGGCAGTGCCAATACCGACATGGTTGTAAAAGCTTCAAAACTTCCCGGACCCGGCGAAACCATATTGGGCGGCACTTTCTTTATGAATGCCGGCGGCAAAGGAGCTAACCAGGCGGTTGCTGCTGCGAGATTAGGAGGCAATGTTACACTGGTTGCAAAAGTGGGTAATGATATTTTTGGAAAACAAACAATAGAAGGTTTACAAAAAGAAAATATTAATACCGATTATGTTTTTGTTGATGGAGAAGCACCTTCCGGCACTGCATTAATTACTGTAAATGATGAAGGCGAGAATTGTATAGTAGTTGCACCCGGTGCCAATGCTAACCTTTTGCCGGCAGATATTTCAACCGTAAAAAATATTACAGACGCCGAAATAATTTTAATGCAATTGGAAATTCCTATGGAAACAATTGTAGCTATTGCAAAAAATGCAAAAGCAAATCATCAAAGAGTAATCCTTAATCCTGCACCAGCACAAAAGCTGGATGATGAGTTGCTGGATGGTTTATTTCTTATAACACCCAATGAAACGGAAGCATCTTTGCTAATTGGTATAAAAGTAGATGATGAAGCAACTGCTTCGTTGGCAGCCCGGCTTTTTTTAAATAAGGGAGTACAAAATGTGCTAATCACAATGGGCAGCCAGGGCGCCTACTTTCAGAATAAAAACCTGTCATTAATGATAGATGCACCAGTGGTACGGGCAATGGATACTACTGCAGCCGGCGATACTTTCAGCGGTGCATTAGCGGTGGCTATTACAGAAAATATGGATTGGAAGAAAGCAATACAATTTGCAGTGAAAGCAGCTTCCCTTTCGGTAACAAGGTTGGGAGCACAGGCTTCCATCCCCTATAGATTTGAAATAACAATTTAATCATAACAAAAATAACAGCGTATGTTCATTGTAGAAAATTATGGTCTTGCCATTATGCTTTGTGTGATCACCATGTTCTGCTGGGGATCGTGGGCCAACACAACAAAACTTACCACCAAAACCTGGCGCTTTGAACTCTTTTATTGGGATTATGGTTTTGGTATTCTGCTTACCACATTATTACTGGCTTTTACCCTGGGAAGTAATGGCAGCGAAGGCCGGGCTTTCCTTGAAGACATGAAGCAAGCAGATATGAGTAGCCTTCTTTCTTCTCTTGCAGGCGGTGTTATTTTTAATTTAGCGAATATATTATTAGTGGCTGCAATAGCCATTGCAGGCATGTCCGTTGCTTTTCCGGTGGGCATCGGCATTGCATTGGTATTGGGTGTAATTGTAAATTATATTTCTAATCCACAGGGAAACCCTTTATTAATATTTGGGGGTGTTGCTTTGATCGCTTTGGCTATTATACTCAATGCAAGGGCGTATCAAAAATTACAAACTAATGATTCAGGAAAAGTATCCAAAAAAGGATTGATCCTATCGGTGGTAAGCGGATGCTTAATGGGTTTGTTTTACAAATATGTTGCCGGCTCCATGGTGAGCAATTTCAATATTCCGGAAGCTGGAAAACTAACTCCTTATACCGCGCTGGTAGTTTTTGCTGTTGGTATTGTGATCAGTAGTTTTCTTTTTAATTCTATACAAATGAGGCGTCCTTTTATCGGCGCAACGGTTTCAATTTCCCTTTATTTTAAAGGCAAAGCAAAAGATCATTTAATTGGTATTTTAGGAGGCGCCATTTGGAGTGTGGGAATGTCATTAAGCATTATCGCTTCCGGGAAAGCGGGACCGGCAATTTCCTATGGACTGGGACAGGGCGCTACAGTGGTAGCAGCACTTTGGGGCATTTATGTCTGGAAAGAATTTGATAAAGCGCCAAAAGGTACCAAGCCATTGTTGAATATCATGCTGCTATTATACATAGCCGGGTTAGCCATGATTATCGTTTCTAAATAAAAATTTATTTCGGGGAATAAAGAAGAAATATTTCTGAAGGCAAAAGGCACGGTGCCAATTTATTTTTCACAAATAGCCTTACGTGATAATGTAACCGGCAAAGAATAGCCAACGGTTAGGTGACCCTATATTTTAACTTACAAACACAGGTGGCATTTAATATAAAACCAGATAATGCTGCCTTATGTATTGCCAATCTTTGCAGGCAAAAAAGTAAATTATTGTAACCTCAATATTCTTTATAATTCCATGCTGCCGGCATATACACTATTGGCTGCATTTTTTTCATCAGCACTTAAAAAGGCCGATCCATGTTACCACGGCGCCTCGCTTTGAATCCATTTCCAGTAATGCGTGGCCATCATTCCTGGTGGCATCACTGAATTGATAGACTGCTTCTTTGCTTTCGGGGAAATAAGCGACCATAATGGCTTTATCATTTTCTTTCGCGGTTCCTGTGCCCGTATTATCCGTCCAGGTAAATAAAATATCGCCACCTTCATTAACTAACGCTGATGCATAATCGACAGATGGGATCGGGCCTTTTGAAATAAGAACTTTAGGAAAGATAAGAGCTGTTTCAGAATTGCTCACAATGGCCAGGTTCATGATAGCGCTGGTTGCCCTGTTATAACCCGAACCTGTATCACTATAAGCAGGAAAGCTTTTATTAAAAAATCCTGTACCTGTAAACGCTTTTGTAAACTCATTACATACTTTTATTTTATCGCGCTGGGTTTTTCTTTTAGGAGTTTCTATTTTATTTTTTTTACTATTGCCTGCACTGCGGGTAATATTTTTTCCAAATCTTATGTAGCTTACTACCGGGCCTGTTCTGCCGGTTACGGGTCCTAAAATACCTTGTGTAAGAATTGCCATGATTGTAGGTTTACATTATTAACAGGGAGTAGTTTTCTCCTCTTATATAACGTAAGATGTACCTATTTATTACAAACAAGCTTCGATCACGGGATCGAAGCAGTATCGAAGGTCTATCGAAGGGGTATCGAAGGAAAGTGCTTGATGGATGGGTGATGGTATATTGAGGGGAAGAATGGTTTACTAAAAAAATAGAGGGGTGGATTTAGGAAAGATATTTTCCAAATGTTGTAAAAATAAATTCTTACTACAGGTAAAAATATTTTATCCGTGGAAGAAGGTGGGATGATGGATAAAAATATTGCAGGTGATAATTTTTAGGATTTAAAAAATGTCAACTTTTTATTGGCATAACAGGAAAGCTATGTTGATGAAATAACAACCCGCTGTAAAAAAGGCATTGATAAAAAATATTAATACTACTTTTAAAGTATTAATACTTTTGATTGCCGCAAAAATCAAGAAAAAAGTTATTATTAAACAATAAACAGATTTTAAAAACTTCAAATAGAAAAGAACCGGTTGATACTTTGTACCCAATAGCAAATTACGACGACATCAGTCAACGCAAAAGTATAACGCAAAGCCCCGCCAGATAATTTTAATGCGGGGATTTTTTAGAGGGCTTTTTGGATACTTTTCTAAGTGTTATGTGTAACCCTATTGGAGACAGCGTTTCAATGAAAATCAGGTAACATTTGATTAAAATTTAATGATGACTTACATACAGCCAGTTTATCATTTTATCTATAAAAGTTCTCCAATTTTGTTATTTTGCATTAGAAATTACGAATTTAAATCAAATTATTTCATACAGAAATGAATCAAGACTTGATGATAAGGTTATTCCGCTCAATTGAAGGAGACAAGGATGACGATGTAGTTAAAGTAGCATCACTTATCATTGAGGATGAGAAGAAAAAAGGACATGAAAAGCTTGCAGAGAAACTTAAATTTATTTTAAACAAAAATATTTCTGCAAGTCAAAACTTTAGAGGCGAGTTAAGGAAAATGCTGCCAAACGGAGTTGTTATTCCTACTGACAAACGTAATAATTTCCCATTAGCAATAACTTTAAATCGGGACGAACTTAGACATGAAATGGTTCTTCCATTTGAAACGGAAGAAAAAATAAGGCGAATAGAAAAAGAATTTGCAGCAAAAGAACGTCTGGCACATCATGGTTTACAATACAGGCAAAAGATTTTAATTTATGGTGCCCCCGGTTGCGGTAAAAGCATGAGTGCTGAAAGAATTGCATGGAACTTAGGACTTCCTTTTTTGAAGGTTCGTTTTGATGTAATTATTTCTTCTTTCCTGGGAGAAACCGCAAGCAATCTTACACGATTATTTGAGGGCATTAAAGACTATCCGTGTGTTTTATTATTTGATGAATTTGATATTGTTGGTAAGACAAGAACCAACTCACAAGATGTAGGAGAGATGCACAGAGTTGTAAATATTCTTTTGACACTTTTAGAAGAGTATAACTCACAAGGTATTTTGATTGCGACAACCAACATTGAGAATGCACTTGATCAAGCACTTTTCAGACGCTTTGACGATATAGTTGAAATGCCCAAACCAAGTAAAGAAGAAATTTTGCGATTAACTAAAATGACACTTTCATCAATTGAAAAATCAAAAGACATCAACTGGAATTCTATGGTTGATAGAATGATTGGTTTCAGTGCTGCTATTGTTGTGAAAGTTGCAAATGATGCAGCAAAGATTGCTGTCATTGGCAACGAAAAAGTTTTGCAGCAATCTCATATTGAAAAGTCATTAAATGAAAATCTCCTTTACCTAAAATAATTTATGCCCGATTTTCCTCATTTAAAATTGCCGTTCAAAGTTGAAGGCAGGGCTAAACCTTTTAAAGGTGGTGGCAAAAGAGACCCACAAGCGGAAGATATTACTAATGCAAACAAAGGAATTAACAGACAAAGCCACGGACAGAATCTTAGGAGTTCGGCTAATACTCTAATTGGAAAATGGCACGAACTTAAAGAGGCGAAAAGAACAGAGGGAATTGAATTTCCAAACGACACAGATATTCCAGTTTTTCTTAAAGTTGATACCGCTGTTTTCAATTTAGATTCACTTTCAAATTGGGGGATTGAAGTTATTTCAGAGGAGAAGGAAGGATATATCATTGGAGCATCTTTAGACGGACTTGAATCTTTTCAAGAAAAAATAAACCAGTTTCTTACCCAAGAAGGACGATATAAAGATACGGCAGCAAAAATTTGGGAATTAGTAACTGATGAAAGTTGGAGGGTTGGCGAATTACTTAAAGGGGAGTTAGGAATAATTTGGGATACAATAGAACCCGATGTTTTTTACACAGTTCAGTTAGGAGTATCGTGTTATATTCCAAATAAAAAGGAATATCCCGTTAGAGATAAATTTGATTCTGAAATTAAATTTCAGCAAAAGGTTGCCGAATTCAAAGCACATGTAACAACATTACAAGTTGAGAGAGATACAAAGCAAATAAAAAGAGAAGACGAGATTGAAGGATACATCAGAATTTACGGAGGAGAACTACACGAAATTTGGGATAATGAAGTTGATGCAGTTTATTTTAAAATTTCAATTAGCGGAAAAGGTTTAAAGGATTTAGTTCAAACATATCAATACCTCTATGAAGTAAAGTTGGACACTAAATACGATTTAGAACATGAGCATTTACCTCTTCTTGATGATTACAAATTAAAAATTATTGCACCAGACAACAATGCTGCAAAAGTTTGTGTTATTGACAGCGGTATTCAGGAAAATCATCGGTTAATTCAATTAGCTATTGACACCGCAAACTCCCGTTCCTATGTGGACGGAGATACTACAACCGTTGACTATGTTAAGCAAAGTGGACATGGGACAAAAGTAGCAGGTGCAGTTCTTTATCCTGTTTCAATTCCAAAGGAAGGACAAGTTAAATTAGAGAGTATTATTCAAAATGCAAGAATTCTTGACAAGCATAACCTCATAGCAACAAACAAGTTTGAGCCAACGCTGATGCAAAAAATTATTGCCGATTATCCCGAAACAAGAATTTTCAATTTATCAGTAGCCGAAAGCACCTCTTACATTGGGACTCACATGCCATCACTGGCAGCATCAATAGACAAACTCATTCATGAAAACAATATTCTTTTCATTGTAGCTGCTGGAAATCTTTATCCGAGTTCCGCTAGTCCTACAAACCTTGGTATTACTGAACATTTGCATGCAGGTAAAAACTACCCAACTTACTTAGACGAAACTGAATCAAAAGTTGCAAATCCAGGCGTTAGCTATTTTGCAATAACAGTTGGTTCAATTGCTAAGGAAGATTTTGAAGATGCAGATTACAAAGCAATGGCAGGGAGAAATCATGTTTCTCCTTTTTCAAGAACTGGACTTGGAATGTGGGGTTGTGTCAAACCCGATGTTGTAGAATTTGGGGGCGACTTGATGAAAAATAAATTATCAGACGAACTGATAACAAATGAAACCACATCACCTGAATTAGTGAACTCAACTCTGCATGGAGCAAGTGCAGTTGGTAAAGATTCTTTTGGCACTTCTTTCAGCACACCTAAGGTAAGCTACATTGCTTCAAGATTGCAAACTGAACATCCAACTGAATCAGCACAAATGTATCGGGCTTTAATTATACAGAGTGCAAGATTACCCGAACATTGTTTTTACAATCCGACAATAAATGATTTCAGATATTACGGCTATGGAGTTCCCGATGTAAACAGAGCATTGAATAATTCTCAATCAAGAATTACATTTATTCAAGACGGAAAAGTTGGTCCCAAAAAAGCGGACATCTATCGCTTGAAAATTCCTGATTCTTTAAAAGGAGAAGGAAAAGAGTTTAGGATTTTAGTTGAGGTTACACTCTCTTTTACTGCAAAAACAAGATTAACAAGAAAAGGTTCTCACTCCTATTTATCAAACTGGCTTGAATGGCAATCATCAAAATACAATGAGAGATTTAATAGTTTCAGAAGCCGAACTATAGAATATTTAGAAACCGATGAAGAAACGATTGAGGCAGGAGAAATTGAAGAAGGTGCTGATTCAATCAAATGGATTATCAGAGAGAATCCTGCTTATACAAATAATGGAATCAACAGAAACAATTCAACCGTTCAAAAAAGTTGGGCAATTATAGAGCCACAACAATTTGCCGAAGAATTTAGTATCGCAATTGTTGGACACTTTGGTTGGGACAAAAATCTTGAAATTGAAACACCATATGCTCTTTGTGTTTCATTTGAAGTTTTAGACTCAAAAATGAATATTTACGACATCTTAGCCCAAGCACAAGTTGAAATAGAACCTGAACAAGAAGTTGAAGTTTGATTCAGAATTTAATTGTTCAAACCAATATTTATATCCAGACAGAAGGGTATACACAAAACATGAACTGTGTAAAAAAACAAGCCATTACCGAGTATTTAACTCAAGGAAAATGCCACGCATTTTTTAACAGGTGATAAAAATCTTCTCATTTTGAAAAAGTTTGGCAAAACTAAAATTATAACAATAACAGAATACCTGGGCCAAGAATAAGCGCTACTGCCAACAAACAAAACACAGGCACGTAATGCCAACCCCGCCTGCCGGTCGGGCAACGATGAAGTCTCATGTTGTATGGAACCGTTGATTGAATAATTGAGAACAATGGATTTTGAGTTGGAAGATTTCGTTTATTGATGAAGGTTATAATGCTTATTGTAATGTAAAGATGTTTTAAAATAATTATGAGCAACTGTTGTTCAGCTTAATTGCATTTGCTAATAATAAGACTATTCTTAACTTTAATTTCTTAATACAAAATACATGAAGAAAATTATTGCTTTACTGGTGATGACAATGATGGCAGCATCTATATCTGCACAGAATAAAGTAGGTTGGATTGCTACATCGCCAACAGAACAATGGGAAACTCAAAAAGGCCTGACCGCATACCCGGCATCGGGCAATGCGGATGTGGAAATTCAGTTAAACAAGACTTTACAAACTATTGATGGCTTTGGTACATGCTTTAATGAATTGGGATGGACTTCCTTAAGCAGGTTAAGCGCTAAAGACAGGGAAAGTATAATGAAAGAATTATTTGCCCCCGGTATTGGTGCCAATTTTACTATTTGCAGAATGCCTGTAGGTGCAAATGATTTTTCCCGTAACTGGTACTCCTATGATGAAAATGATGGCGATTTTGAAATGAAACATTTTAGCATTGCCAATGATTTGGAAACCTTAATTCCTTTTATTAAAAATGCGCTGAAATATAATCCTTCTTTAAAGATTTGGGCTTCTCCATGGTCTCCGCCTGCATGGATGAAGTACAATAAGCATTATGCAGGTAGAAGCTTACAGGGAACTTCTAACTTTAAATCAGAAGAATATGGTATGGACTTAACCGGAATAAACAATGGTTTGAAGCCGGAACAGGAAGGTAAAGAAGGAACTGATATGTTTATACAGCAAGACAAATATTTTAAAGCGTATGCTTTATATTTTGCCAAATTCATCAAAGCCTATAGAGGTCAAAATATAAATGTAGGCATGGTAATGCCACAAAATGAATTTAATTCTGCACAGGTATTTCCAAGTTGTACCTGGACAGCAGCGGGTCTTGCAAAATTTATAAGTTATTTAGGTCCACAAATGCAGGCTCTAAAAGTAAATGTATTTTTTGGCACAATGGAGCGTTCTAATGAAAAGCTGGTTGATACAATTTTAACTGATGCCGAAAGCAGTAAATATATTAAAGGTGTGGGCTTTCAATGGGCAGGTAAAGGTGCTATTGCTGCAATCCACCAGCAGTATCCTGATCTTAAATTATACCAGTCGGAGCAGGAATGTGGCAATGGTAAAAATGATTGGAAGTATTGCGTATATACATGGGGTTTAATGAAGCATTATTTAACCAATGGTGCAAATGCTTATATGTATTGGAACACTTCATTAAAGCAAGGCGGTATAAGCACCTGGGGCTGGAAGCAAAATTCACTGGTTAGCGTAGATACTGTCCATAAAACCTATAAATACAATTATGAGTATTACTTAATGAAGCATTTGAGCCATTTTGTAAAGCCAGGGGCCAAACGTTTAAATACAAGTGGTTCATTTGATAATTTGCTGGCTTTTGTAAATCCCGATAAAAGCGTTGCTGTTATTGTCCAAAATGATAGCAATGAAGAAAAAAAGGTATGCATACAATTAGGAGATCGAATGATAAATCCTTCTCTAAAACCAAATACATTTAATACATTCCTGATAAAGTAAAGTGGCAATAACAATGAACTTTTAATTCTTGGTCGGTGAAGACCCGACCATGGATTTAGCATCTATAATTTCAGGCTGAAGAATATATATCAGCGATAGTAGTTATCTTCATCTTTTAATTATTAATCATCGGCAGTTCCGGGTGGAACATTATAAATGCCGACGCCATCGCAATGCCTCAGGTTACGTGCGCAGCGGGAAACTCACCTACAGACAAACAAGACAAAACAAATAAACAAATGAACAAATCAACGATAGCAGAAATTAAAGAACGGTTTGACAATGACGTAGAACGATTTTCAAATCTTGACACAGGACAACTTTCGACAATTGACGCAAAAATTTCATTAGAACTTATTACGGAGGCTTCCAAAAGAATTGTCCCTAACGCGGAAAACCTTTTGGACATTGGCTGTGGTGCAGGGAACTACTCTTTAATGATGTTATCAAAAGTACCCAATTTGAACTGCACTTTGGTAGATTTGAGTAAACCTATGCTGGACAAAGCGTTTGAAAGAGTATCGCAGGAAACTTCGGAAAACGTGGAAATTTTACAAGGCGACATAAGAGATGTCACACTAAAAGAAAACTATTTTGACATTATTTTAGCGGGAGCTGTTTTACATCATTTGCGAGACGACAATGACTGGGAAATAACATTTAGTAAACTTTATAGCTTACTTAAACCAGGTGGCTGTTTAATGATTTCGGATTTAATTACACAGGACACAGAACTATTGAATAATTACACCTGGGAAAGGTATGGCGACTATCTGGAAGAATTAGGTGGTAAAGATTATCGTAAAAAGGTGTTGGAGTATGTAGCAAAAGAAGATTCGCCAAGATCAATGAATTATCAATTAGCCCTTATGAAAAAAGTAGGTTTTAGAAGTGTGGAAATCCTTCATAAGAATATGTGTTTCGGGGCATTTTGCGGAATAAAATAAGAAGACGACAATTTATATTAACGCAAAAAGCCATTAGCAAAACTTATATCCTATCTATTAAACAGAGTTAATTAGGCGCTTCATTTATCATTCTCCAGCAACTATAACATCCACCGCTTTACTCTGTTTTGTATTACCATTTGCATCTTTATAGATTGCCTGAATGGCATAGTGGTAAGTTTTTCCAGGAGTAACAGTGTAGTCAGTATACTCATTAATTTCATTATTGTATGATTGCATTCTTTCCAATGGTTCATTACCCAAGCTGCGATAGATGATGAAAAAATATTCACCACCTGTTGTATATATCCAATTCAATTTGATTGCTTTTTCTTTAGGATCATATACCGCTTTTAACGTTGTAATAGCTGGCCTTTCGGGGTTTGCATTTATTTTTATCTGCACAGCGACTGAAGCCGGCGAATGCAGGCTGTCTTCATCAATTGCTACTGCTGTATAGGTGTAGACGAGATTTGACCTGGTGGTTGTGTCTTTAAAATGAAAGCTTGTATTGGTTGCATCAGGCTTATATCTTGCCAATAACTTATTTTCATTTTTATCCTGCTGCCGGTAAATTTCATAACCCACTACATCATTGCTGCTGCTTTGTATCCAATCCATGTCAACACCGTTTTTGCTGACCATTACGTTGGTAGCGATTGGTGCTGTGAGTGGAACAATATCCGGCTTGCGTAGTTTAACGGCCGGAGAAAATTCTGAATGATTGTTGTTGTAATCAACTGCTGCTATTTTATACCAGATATCTTTAGTTAGTGTTCTTAATGTAATGGAATCAACAAAATTATTCAGCGAATCAGGTTCTGTGGTTATTTGTGTAAATACATGATCGGCCGCATTGGCAAAATATACTTTATACCCTTTTACATCATCTTCTTTATTGGCATCCCAGGAAAGATATACCAAACCGGTTTTCTCAATACGGCCTTTTAAACCAACCGGTGCTGCAGGTGGTGTATTATCAGGCACTATGCCCATACCCGGCGAAGAAGACGAAATATTATTAGCAGTATCTACTGTTACTACAATATAATAGGAGCCGCCGTGTGGATAAGCATTATTATCAGTAAACTCTGATGCAGTTGGCGGAAGCAGTTGCTGGTTCAATGTTTCATAAGGGCCATTAATGTTGTTTGCCCTGGTGATATAATAACCTTTACAATCGCTTTCGATAATATCTTTTTTCCAAAGTACTTTCATTTTTCTGTCGCTGATAAATTTGGGGTTAAGCATATTAACTGCAACAGGAGGAGTCAGGTCTCGGCCGCTCACTGTAACTATATTTGAGTAATCACTCATTTCGGCAAATGCATTAATGCCTTTTATGCGGTAATAATAGTTTTTATAATTCTGCGGCAGGCTGTCAATATAAATATGTTGTGTTTGCAGCATCGCAAACAACCTTGCCTTACCGGGGTCTTGCTTCAGTAAGGCAGAATCCGGGCGGGACGTAATGAAAGGGATTTTGTTTAATGGTTTAAATACTTTTCCATCTTCGCTACGTTCAATATAAAAGCCACTCCATGTTTCTGTACCGGTTCTGTCCCAATGCAATTCACCCAGGTGGTCAAAAGCAAGGCTTTCAGTAATTTCAGGCTTACTATTTATTGCTGTTTTGTTATTTATAATCAAAACAGTTCCTGTATCAATTACTCCCTGTGTGGCAACACCAGCAGGCATTATACGATAAATATATTTACCACCTTTAGTTACATTTTTATCAGTAAAGCGCAAAGCAGTCGCCACTCCTACATTGGCATCGTAGTCAGCAACCATTAAGGTATAAGCATATCTTGCATCAGAAACAGAAGCTTTATCTGCAATAGCAGCCTGCCCTTGCCGAAGATTGGTGTCAAAATTCTTTCCATACAAACATTGAGCGGCAATAGCTGCATTATTATTATCAGGCTTAAATACAGTTTTAAATTTTCCTAATGAATAAGGCTTTAAAGGAACTGCAGTGAGTAATTCTTTTTTTGCATTATCTTTTTCATTCAAATCAATGCGTTCAATTGTATAACCCAGGTAATTAAGCTTGCTCCATGCCCATGGCCTGGTTGGCGCCCAACGCAACACAATCGAATCGCCGTAAGCTTTGGCAATTACTTTTATACCTGATTGTAAAATCACTTTCTCTTCATTATTTATTTGTGTTCCCTCCTTCTTATTATTTTTAATTTTCCCTTTTTGTGCAAACACAAATGTTTGCATAATTGAAAGAAGAATAATGAATACTATTTTTAAATGATGTTTCATTCTTATTAATTTAGTAACTGAATATTTTATTTACAATATTTCCCTGCATATTTCTGTTTCCTTTTGGATACAGGGTAAATGGAAGATTTTTCAGGCTGTTAATAATACCCATATATTTTGAATCGGTATAGAGATAGTAA
>DATCMY010000144.1:0-1926 GCA_036565505.1 Hanamia sp. | reverse complement strand
ATAAGCGAAATTGAGTACCTCGTTTTGAGTTTACCCGATAACCGACTGAAATAATTAAGTCCAGGTTATAATGAGTAATTTCTCTTTTAATCTTTCTTGCACCTTCATTTTGAACTTGTGCAAATTTTGCACAAGTTGAATTCTCATTCAGTTCTCCTGATTGATAGATGTTTTTAATATGCTTTGTAAGCGAAGTCCTGTCAGTATCAAAAAGGTCAGCTAATTGGTATTGATTGAGCCAAATGGTATTTTCTGTCAACTTTACATCGATAGCTGTCTGTCCATCAGGCGTTTGGTATATAATAATTTGATCGTTATTCATAAAGTTTAAAATTATGTTTTTAAAATTAGTTTTTCATGTTGCCTTTAAGATACCCATTTGGCACCTTGAAAATTGATATTCCTCTGTTGTTAGTTTCTACAACCTTTAAATTTGAGATTAAACAAGTTCTGTTTCAACCGCATTTTTCTTCAAGATTGATTTAGGCATCTTTAATTTCAACTTCTTTTTTAACGCACTCATATCTGTACTGATTTTTTCAGCCACGATCTTAGCATAGATCTGCGTGGTTTTAATAGACTTATGACCTAACATGGCGCTTACCGTTTCAATGGGAACACCATTTGCTAAAGTAACTGTAGTTGCAAAAGTATGCCTTGCGGTATGGGTTGTCAGATTTTTATTTATCCCACAAATATCCGCTACCTCTTTGAGATAGGCATTGTATTTCTGGTTACTATGGATAGGCAACAAAAGATTTTTCGTTTTGCAATAAGTATGATCCTTGTATTTTTCAATAATTTCCTTAGCTATTGGTAATAGGGGTACGCTTTCCCGACAAATGGCTTTGGTCACTTTTTGACGGTTTTTTACGATCCACTCCTCTCCATCAAAAAAATCTACGATATGATCCCTGGTTAAGTTACTGGCATCCTTATAAGCGAAGCCAGTAAAGCACATAAATAAATAAGCATCTTTAACTTCCTCCAAACGCTCCACAGGCATTTTCTTTTGATACATCGTCAATAATTCCTTTTCCGTCAAAACATCCTTTTCAGGTTCAATGTAGGAGCATTGATAAAAACTCAACTTATTCTTATCGAGCCATTCTCTTTCCACCGCAGTTTTTAAGATGGATCTAACCTTCTTTAAATAGCACATAGAAGTATTATTCCCAATACCTTCTTTAAGCATCAGATAATCCACGAAATCTTCTGCGAAGGACATTTTAACTTTACTTAACGGCAGATCGTTTGACTGATACTCCACTTTCAAAAAGGATATGACTTTATCTTTTGCCGTGTTCCATTTGGTCAGTGTCGCCGGTGAGCGCTTTTTGCCTTCTACCTTTTGCTTCACCTTATCAATGACAAACTCAATGACCTCCATTAACGTCTTTTCCTTTTCCAGCTTGCCCTGAAATGCTTTTTTGACATTATCTGCTGAAACATAACTATCGTCTAAGCATAAATGTTCGTAAAGCTGCCTGATCTTGACCTTTGCCGTATCAATTGCGTTATTGATCATGCGCGATTCTGTCGACACTCCTTTTACGTAACCAGTTTCCTGGCTCCAATTCTTTAGATCTACCTTTTGCCCTAAAGACATTTCGGCTCTCTTTCCATCAATGGTTAACCTGATGAAAATTGGAGCTTTGTTGTCTGCTGTTAATCTGGATTTTTCAAGCATGACTAATAACGATACCCTTTCATTAATTTTCATAAAACATTTTTTAAGTGAATGATTTTGTTTCATTCTCCCCTCAATGCGCTGATAAATAAATATTTACAGGTGGTTGCGGGTAACAAATTTCGTTATTGGGTATTCCGAGGAATGTACACCAGCATTCCGCTACATACTACACCAGTATTTACAGGTATAATTGCACCGTCAATGCTCCATCATCACTAAGCAGTATGATGTGC
>DATCMY010000143.1:0-12773 GCA_036565505.1 Hanamia sp. | reverse complement strand
AAATTAGCCTATTTATCAGCAGTTTGAGAGGGTAAGAGATGGGAAAAATTTTACGCAGGTTTGTGTTACTTCGGGTAACTTATGTTAAGCGTTGATAATTTAATGTAATTGATCTTTAGTGATTAGCCGCCGCAAGTAATTTATTTACGTCCGTAATAATAATCTTTCTTCCTTTTGTTTCCAGTATCCCTTCTTCTTTAAAATCTTTTAGTATCCGCAAAATATTTTCCCGTGCAGTTCCAACAAGACTTGCCAGATCTTCTCTTGACATATTTATTTCCACAGCCATTCCCTGCGTAAAATTCTCTTTATATTTTTCACGCATTAAAACTAATTGCATTGCAAATCTTTCCCTCACACTTCGTTGCGCAAAAAGAGCTATGTTATTAGCCAGAACAAAAAATTCATGACTTAATGTTTTTAATAAACGCTGCGGTAACACTTTTGATTTTTGCAACACTTCAAAAAAATCTTCTTTAGGAATAAAAGCAATTTCGCTGTCCTCTAAAACGGCTGCCGAATCAGGATAACGTTCCTCCGCAAGCAAGGCATGATAGCCCATTATCTCGCCGGTATTGGCAACATAAATAATTTGTTCTTTTCCTTCTTTATCTACTTTGTATTTTTTTGCTTTGCCATCTTTAATAAAAAAGATACCGGTTGCAAAGGCTCCTTCGCGAAAAACAATTTGTCCTTTATTATAAACCTGCGTGGTCATGTTAGCGGTAAGTTTAGCTAATTCATCAGGTGGAAGATTAGTTAACACCGAATTACTTTTAAAATCCCATTTATCTATCGGAAAAATTCCTTTTAAACTCATTATTACAAAATTACTTTTTTAAAAAGTAACAAAAGCTACCTTTCAAACTGATAAGGATTACGTTTATTTCGTTTGCATATCGGTAATTTTGCAATGTGATCTACGGGAAGATCGGATGCTTGTAAAAAAAAATTAAATAATCCTATGGCCGAAGTTGCTCAAAAAAATTATTACATAGATAAATGGTTCGTCAATGATGAAAAATTTCATCAACTGTACCCACCTCATATTCAAAAATTAGCCGACAAACATTTTACGCCTTTACTGGTTGCAAAACATGCTGCTGAATTTCTTGTTCCGGAAAAGGGTGCAAAAGTTTTGGATATAGGAAGTGGTGCAGGAAAGTTTTGTTTAGCCGCCTCTCATTATCAACCGAAGGGTTTGTTCTATGGCATCGAACAGAGAAAAGATCTGATTGATTATGCAGTAGAAGCAGAATACAAACTTGATCTTGATAATCTCTCTTTCATTCATGGCAATTTTACACAAATTGATTTTACACAATTCAACAACTTTTATTTTTATAACTCTTTTTATGAGAACATTGAAGGCACTGTAAAAATTGATCATAAAATTCAATACTCATTATCCCTGTATAATTATTACAATTCCTATCTCTTTAGACAACTGGAAAAAATGCCTGATGGTACAAGAGTGGCAACTTATCATACATGGGAAAACCAAATGCCTCCCGGATATTATGTTGTAAAAACGGAATTTGAAAAGATGTTGAAATTTTGGATAAAAGCATAAGAACAAAAATTTATTTTTAAAAAATTATATGCCAGCAACTATTGATGGTTACCGTTGTAAGTTGATAAACAAAATTCTTTTTGCCGATTCACAGGATGAGGTGCAAAAATTTATTGATGCAGCCTTAAAAGGATTAAAAGAACATAAAGTGCATGATCATATTATTAACAGGTTCCTTGAAAAGACCATTAGCAGCCTGGAAGATTTTAATGTGTTTGATTGCAGTTCTAATCAATGGGCAAATATCCACATGAGTAAAATTGTTTTTAACCGGATCAAAGGTTCTTTTTTACCGGTTAATTAAATGTCTCAGCAAAATAAAAATTGAAATGAATAATATACCGTTGCCACTTTTAGTAAATGAAACAATACATCACAAAGAAAAAAAGCGTTCACTTATTTGGACGGTTTTTAATAATCGTTGTCCACATTGCCGTGAAGGAAAATTATTCGTAAGAGACAATGCATACATTTTAAAGAACAATTTAAAAATGCATGAGAACTGCCCGGTATGTAAACAACCAACAGAAATTGAAATCGGCTTTTATTATGGAACAAGCTATGTAAGCTATTTGGTTACTGTTGCATTAAGCGGTTTAACTTTTATTGCATGGTGGATCTTCATTGGCATTTCAGTGGATGATAACAGGATATTTTACTGGCTCGGCATCAACACTGTAGTAGTTATTTTATTACAACCGCTGCTGATGCGCTTCTCACGTACGTTGTGGCTTAGCTGGTTTGTAAAATATGATGCTGACTGGAAACAGAAAGAAGTTAATCAATATGAAAGGATTGTAAAAGAACAAATGAATAACTGGTAAAAAGTTGTTTATGTTAAAACTTACCCATAGAAATAATAACAATTTTTCAGATACTATAGTAATTGACTTTGATTTTGAAATAATTGAAGTCACAGACGAGATAGAGCAGGCTGAAGGGTATTTAGAGTGTAAAAAAATAATAATACACAATATTAAAAAGCAACTTGACAACAGCTATGATGATGAAAAAATTATTGCGTACATGAAAAAACTATGTGCCTGGTTTTATAAAAAAATAAAGGTCAAACAGGGGAATGCAGATTGCTCTAACTTCAGGTATTCGGCTACTTTTATGGATACTCTTTTACAAATGCCATATTGGATAAGCTGGATAAAGGCTATTGATATGTGAATTAAAATGGAAGCTTATTATGATTGAAGAATACAAATGGAAGATCCTTCATGAATTGGAAAAAGCAGGTGATTGTGTTGAAGTCGAACAGATCATCAACAATTCCATTTAACAATTTCCAGAGGATTTTGTACAAGTTCGTGATTATTATTTACCAGCACATATTACAAAATAGGTTAGAAAAACTTTCTTAGCAACATGTTGATTCCACTAAAAGGGATAACATCATGCGTGCTTTGGACTATTTGAAAAAATGAATGATAATTGTGGGAAAGTAGAATAATTAGTATTGAAAGTGGAATTGAAAGATATAAATAACTTTAGGAGTAATGAAAATTTTATTACCATCTGCTAAAAAATAACAACAATACTAAATATTTATGCCTAACTTTTTGTTTGTTTCTTTGGCTTTATTATTACCAATAGCTGGTATCATTTCTATTACATTTCTGCCTCATTCATTAAGAGCTACAACTAATTTTATTTTTGTACTGGTAATAGCTGTTGTTACATCCAACCCTGCTGTGAAGGCCTTAACAGGAAATTCTGTTGATATTTTTATTACCAACGCTATTGTTTTTGGAAATATTTCACTTCATATTGACAGCCTTTCAGCATGGTTTATTCTCATCATCAATTTAACCTGCATCAACGGGGCTTTTTATGGTATAGGCTATATGAAAAAATATGATGAGCAAAGGGCTAATCTTTCTTTGCACTGGATATTGTTTTTACTTTTTCAATCATCCATGCTTTGGGTTTGTATGGTACAAAATGGTTTAGCTTTTCTGATTGTGTGGGAGTTGATGTCCATTTCATCATTTCTTCTGGTCATCTTTGAGCATCAGAAAAAAGCAACATTAAAGGCTGGTATAAATTATCTCGTGCAGATGCATATCGGAATCCTGTTTCTTACTGCAGCATTTATATGGGTTTATTATGCTGAAGGTTCATTTGAATTTTCTGCAATTGAAAAATTCTTTTCTTCCAATCAAAACCTTTGGTTGTTTTTTTTATTTTTTGTGGGGTTTGGTATTAAGGCAGGGTTTATTCCTTTACATTCATGGCTGCCACAGGCACACCCTGCTGCGCCTTCACATATTTCCGGAGTTATGTCCGGCGTAATTGTTAAGCTGGGTATCTATGGAATATTCCGGGTTATTTTTTTACTAAAAAAAGATTACACACTCATTGGCGAAATTATTATCATCCTTTCTGTAATTACCGGCCTGTATGGCATTCTAAATGCAGCCGTTCACCGCGATTTTAAAAAAATGCTCGCCTACTGTACTATTGAAAATATCGGAATTATTGGAATAGGTATCGGGCTTGGTTTAATGGGAATCGGAAGCGGGAATACTGTCATGATTATTCTGGGGTTTGGAGGTGCCTTGCTGCATACTTTAAATCATTCGCTTTTTAAATCACTTCTTTTTTTTACTGCCGGCTCTGTGTATCAGCAAACGCATACAAGGGATATGGAAAAACTCGGCGGGTTGATACATCGCATGCCGCAAACGGCAATGCTTTTCCTGGTTGGTGGAATGGCAATTGGAGGATTACCTCCGTTTAATGGATTTGTTTCAGAGTTTATGATTTACTCCGGCATCCTGCTTGGCATCAAATCTATCGGCATTGCATACATTACCCTGATGATATTTACACTGGCCGGGCTTGCATTGACCGGCGGGATTTCGATGCTTACTTTTACAAAAAGTTTTGGAACAATGTTTCTTGGTAATCCACGAACTCATTTACACCAGCAACCCGTTGAAGTTTCATTGGGTATGCGGCTGCCACAATATTTCATTTTAATCATTATGCTTTCTATTGGCATGTTTCCACAATTTTATTTTTCGGTAGTAAATGAAATTGTTTTAAGATTTATTCCTGCTGCATCTTCTGCAGGTAATCTGATACCTTCTTCTTTAATTAGCAGCATATCATCCATAGGAAAATTTTCAATGCTTTTTATTCTGTTTCTCATTTTAATTTATGTAGTAAGAAAAAGTTTTTCACTCAAACGACCGGTAGCAAAGGGTTTAACATGGGGCTGCGGATATGCTGCCCCAACTGTAAGGATGCAATACACAGGAAAATCATTTTCAAAGTCAATCGGTAAGTTGTTGAATTTTATAATCCTGGAGAAGAAAAAATATAAAGAGATTTCATCCGGTGAAATATTTCCTGCAGAAAGAAAACATTCATCTCATTACAATGACTTTTTTGTAACAAAGATTTTTAATGGCATTGTTGACAGGCTTCTTTATTCCATGAATTATTTTCAGTTTATTCAAAATGGCAAAATCCAGATGTATATTTTGTATGGAATTTTTTTTATTGTCGTGGTGTTTTTGGGTACAATTTTTAAGTTTATCTGATGACAATTATTGCAGCGTTTATATTAATTATTCTTTCAGCGATTGCACTGATTCCATTTGTACCGGTACAATGGAAAGGAATAATTACTGTGGCTGCCGTTATTGCAATTGCTATTCTCAGCAGCATCATATCCTTCCATGCATTAGCCGGTGAAAGTTTTGAATATTTATTTCAGGGTTCATTCATTACCGGCAAAATTCCAGTGAGAATTGATGCATTATCGGGCTGGTTTATTTTAATTATCAATTTCACTATTATCACAGGGGGTTTTTACGGTTTAGAATATATGAAAGCATACCGCTCTCAAAAATCCAATCTGTCTCTCCACTGTATCAGTTATATATTGGTGCAGGCAAGCTTAATAGCCATCTGCTCTTTACAAAACACCATAGCCTTTTTAGTTGCCTGGGAAATAATG
The DNA here is from genome assembly GCA_036565505.1 of Hanamia sp. Taxonomy (GTDB): domain Bacteria; phylum Bacteroidota; class Bacteroidia; order Chitinophagales; family Chitinophagaceae; genus Ginsengibacter. Next base: position 7,224 of record DATCMY010000143.1, on the reverse strand, counting down.
GCGTTATCCTCTTTCATACTAATTATTTTTGAACATTATAAAAGAGCGACCTTAAATGCCGGCATTAATTTTTTAATCCAGTCGCATATCTGCATCATGTTTTTAACGCTTGGTTTTATCTGGGTGGCTATGCGCACGAACTCCTATGATTTTAAAGCCATCACACTTTTCTCCACTTCTAATTCTTTGGTCTCCGGTGTTGCTTTATTTCTATGTTTCTTTTTTGGCTTTGCCATAAAAGCCGGTTTCGTTCCTTTTCATACCTGGTTGCCTTATGCACATCCGGCAGCGCCATCGCATGTATCAGGTGTAATGTCCGGAGTTATTATCAAAATTGGAATTTATGGTATTATGCGGATGCTGTTAGTTATTAAAAGTGATTACCTCGTAATAGGTTATATCATTTTATTTTTTTCAATTATTTCCGGAATTTATGGAGTGATGCTTGCCATTATACAGCACAACCTGAAAAGATTACTGGCCTATCACAGTATTGAAAACATCGGCATCATTGGCATTGGAATTGGAATTGGATGTATTGGCATTGGGAAAGGAAATAATCTTTTAACCATATTGGGATTTGCCGGCGCTTTGCTGCATACATTGAACCACTCTCTTTTTAAATCACTTTTATTTTATGCAGCGGGTAATGTTTACCAGGCAACTCACACAATGGATATAGAAAAATTAGGTGGCCTGGTAAAACGAATGCCACATACTGCATTTCTGTTTCTTATTGCTGCGCTGGCTATTTGTGGCTTGCCGCCTTTCAATGGCTTTGTTTCAGAGTTCCTTATTTATAATGGAATGTTTACAGGTTTACATGGTACGGATAAGGCTTTACTTTCGTCAATAGTTATTTCCATTTTTGGATTAGCACTTATTGGGGGCCTTGCTATGTTATGCTTTACAAAAGCGTTTGGTACTGTTTTTACAGGAACAGCCCGTCACAATTTACAGCATACACCTGCAGAGGCAGCGTTTGGAAAATTAATTCCTATGTATGCGGTATTTGTTCTGATAATGGCTATTGGATTATTTCCAAAAACATTTGTTATTGCGCTTTCAGAGCCGCTCAATTTATTTACACACATTACAGCCAATAATATTTCAGGAGAAATCCTTCCTCTTACAGGAACAATGTCCATGATTGGATTATGTTCTGCAATTTTTTTAGGTTTGGCAGGATTGATTTATTTAATAAGAAAAAGAATAATAATCAACAAACCACAGCCAGTAAATGTTACATGGGGTTGCGGTTATACTGCTCCTTCCGCTAAGATGCAATATACAGCCAGTTCTTTCATTCGTGCATATCTAAAACTTGCTGAGCCGCTTTTTTCCATCCATAAAAAGAATAAGGAAATAAAAGGCGTATTTCCTGCAACAGGGCAACAGGAAACGCATCCTTATGATAAAGCTGAAGAATGGTTTATTGATTATCCTTTACTTCGGTTAAAGAAATTCTTTAACGGGTTTACTTTTTTGCAAAACGGGAACCTACAGTTTTATATATTGTATGGAATCGTTTTTATTTTACTTGTGCTGGCTATTCCATTTCTATTCGGTTATATTAATTCATTAATAAAGTTTTTAAACCAGATATAAAAATGATAGGTTTTATATTAATAATTGTGGTAAGCATTTTCTTTACAGGCATTATCATCCGCACAAAGAGCATTACTTCCGGACGCAAAGGCCCCGGTATTTTTCAGCCGATGAAAGATATCTTCCGTTTGTTTAAGAAAGGCGCAGTCTATAGTAAAACCACCAGCTTTATTTTTCAGATAGCGCCCAGTATTTATTTTGCATCAGTTCTTATGGCTATCCTGGTAATACCTTTTGGTCAGTATAAAGGCATCATATCCTTTAACGGGGATTTTGTTTTTTTTGCTTATGTATTGGGAACGGGAAAATTTTTCAGTATTATTTCTGCATTGGATACCGGCAGTAGTTTTGAAGGAATGGGGGCAAGCCGGGAAGCCCTTTTTTCTATGTTTGCCGAGCCGGCTTTTTTTATTTTGATGGGCTCGTTTTCTTTGCTTACAGGGCACACTTCCTTCCAGGAAATTTTTGCTTCATTGCATTTTGGGTCTTACATATCTTACATACTTGGTGTATTGGCAACATTTGTTCTGGTAATGATTTCATTGGTTGAAAACAGCCGTATGCCTTTTGATGATCCTAACACACATCTTGAACTTACTATGGTGCATGAAGTGATGATCTTAGATAACAGCGGCTTTGACCTGGGATTGATTTTATATGCTACCAATTTAAAGTTTGCCATGTATGGTGCGTTGATTGCGAATCTGTTTATGGGCAGTTTCCCAATATACCTGACCATACCTATATTTTTTGGTATTCAGATACTATATGCGATAGCTGTTGGAGTTCTTGAATCTTTTACTGCAAGATTCCGTATGAATCATAACGCCCAATATATACTCGCATTATCATCTGTTTCATTATTGATTTTTTTGGGAGTGTTATTGGTTTTGGGGCAGTTTAGTTGAGGTGAATGGTGAATGGTGAATGGGCAATCAGTAATCAGCAATCTCAAAATTTAAATTACTATTCTGATAAGAAAAAAAATAAACTAAATAAAAAATAACATGGCAAATGTATTATTGATCATATTCACCATCTCTTTGCTATACCTCGGTATTGCACATCGCTTGCTCACTTACATTAAAATACTTGCATTCCAGGGAGTACTGCTTTTCGGTATCGCCTTTATTGAGCTTATTCAAATTAATATCGCCAATCTCACTTTTGTTCTCCTGGAAACTATCGTTTTTAAAGCAATTGCCATCCCGTATTTTTTAAATTATGTGATAAAAAGAAACAGGATCACCCGTGATGCAGAACCTTTTTTACCCAATTTCATTTCGCTTATTATCATTACACTCATCATCATTACAACTTTCATTTTATCCAATGCAATTGCTGATGAACGGATCAGTAAGATATATTTTGTGGTGGCGCTATCCACGCTGTTTACAGGGTTATACATTATCGTGACAAGGCATAAAATTATAACCCATGTGATGGGTTACCTCGTAATTGAAAATGGCGTATTTATTTTATCTCTTGCTGTAGGTACTGAAATGCCTATGCTGGTAAACCTCGGCATCATGCTGGACATTTTTGCCAGTGTTTTCTTATTGGGAATTTTCGTAAACAGGATAGGAGATGTATTGAAAGATGTGGATGTGGACCAGTTAAAAAACTTAAAGGACTAAGATAAATAATAGTAAACCATGATGACAGGAATATATTTAGCAGGCGCATTTATGATAAGTGGTTTATTGTTTTTTAACCGTAAACGAGCAATGAATTATTTATTGGTCATTGGTTTTCTGTTATTGCAGATTGGGTTTACCATTTATGAATATTTACATATCAATACAACAGAGTTGAATTATTTTACTGCTGATGCATTGGCCATCCTGATGTTGGTTACATTAACTATCATCAGTATCCCGGCTATGTATCACAGTTATGTTTATCTAAAAACCAAGCAGGATCATCCAAAGCACAGAGCCATATATTTTGCTGCAATGGTTGCCTTACTAACGGCGATAAGTGCATCCTTTTTTGCTAACAATATTGCCGTTTCCTGGATTTTTGTTGAGCTCACAACCCTTAGCGCTTCTGCTCTTATTTATCATCGCAGAAATAACCGTTCGCTTGAAGGAACCTGGAAATATGTTTTTGTTTGTGCCATCAGTATTACATTGATTTTTATTGGAATATTATTTTTGAGTTTTGCCATGCGGCAGGCTGGTACCGATGATCTTTCCTTTTCTGTTCTGATAAATAAAGCGCATGAACTTAATTTGTTTTGGTTGAGGCTTGCATTCATTTTTATATTCACCGGCTTTACGGCTAAACTGGGATTGGTACCAATGTACACGGCTGGTATCGATGCAAAAGATAAAGCCCCGTCGCCCGCTGGTGCTATACTTTCCAGCGTTTTGATGAATATGGGTTTTGTGGGAATCTTTCGTTTATATATTGTTATTGCAAATTCGCCTTTACACAGTTGGGCCAATCACGTTATCCTGATTGCAGCAATCCTTTCCATTTTTGTGGCTACCGTTTACATGACCAAAGTGAAAAATATCAAGCGAATGTTTGCTTATTCCAGTATTGAACATGCGGGTATTGTAATGCTTGGGTTGGTAGCCGGTGGTGTTGGATATTATGCAGCGATTTTGCATATTATTTTTCATGCTTTTATTAAATCAAGCCTCTTCTTTCAAATGGGACAGATATACCGTATTTATAAAAGTAAAAGTATTTATGACGTGGGTAATTATTTTAAATACAACCTTACCGGTGCAATAGTAATGCTGCTTGGTTTTTTCTCGGCAACGGCAATGCCCCCTTCCGGTTTATTTATCAGTGAGTTTTTAATTTTTCGTTCTTTATTTGAAGCCAATTATTTGTGGGTATTGATTATTGTAATGCTTCTGTTAACTATGATTATTTGGGCATTCGGAAAAAATATTTTTAAATTACTGTTTTCTCCTGCTGTTGATTTTAATGAGAATGATCTTGAAAAAATAAACCCGGCAGAATCAGTATCACAATTTATTTTACTCGCATTGGTTGTTTATATGGGGCTTAATCCTCCACATGAATTTGTAACACTCATTCAGGAATCCATTAAAAACTTACCGCATTGATATGAACTACGTAAGCATAAAAAATAACCAGGTTATCCCAGTCGCCTCTATTCCTGAGTTGGGCTATTCCACCTTCTTAGAGCTAAATGTTTTTTCTTTAATGAAAAGCGAGAGATCACATTGTGTAAACTATTATGGATTTCCATACAATAATAAAATCAAATTGATTTGCTGTATTGCCAATGATGAATTAAACGATATTAAAATCTCATCCTGTGTAGTGGATGCAAAACAGCCATACCCTTCTTTTACAAAACACAAATTGATATTTGAAAAATTTGAACGGGAGATACATGAAAATTTTGGAATAAAATATTCTGATCATCCCTGGTTAAAACCTGTCCGTTATCCTTTTAACCGGTTTGATAAAAATAATAACATAGAAGGCTACCCGTTTTTTGAAATTGAAAGTGAAGAATTGCATGAGGTGGGTGTAGGCCCTATACATGCCGGTATTATTGAACCGGGGCATTTTCGATTCATTTGCAATGGAGAGCAGATACTTCATCTTGAAATACAATTAGGTTATCAGCACAGAGGTATAGAACAATTATTTCTTGAAAAGAAAAAATTGCTTCAACGCATTACATTGGCGGAAAATATTGCAGGCGACTCAGTAACCGGGCATACGGTAGCTTTTGTAAATCTTTGGGAAAGTTTATGCAATTTTAAGCCCGGCAGGAATTTACAATTTTCACGAACACTTGCTTTAGAACTGGAACGGGTGGCTGTTCACACAGGAGATTTAAGTGGCATGTGTACAGATGTTGCTTACCAACTTGGCAGCGCGGTTTATGGAAGATTAAGAACACCTTTAATTAATTACTTTCAAAAATGGTGTGGCAACCGTTTGGCCAAAGGCTTAATACGTGCAGGAAAAACCAATTTTCCATTTACCCAAGAATTAGCCTCGGAGTTAACAAGTTTGTTAGATGACTATGAAAAGGACTTTGAAGAAATTTCCGAAGAATTATTCAGTATGCCCAGTGTTTTGGCCAGGTTTGAAAAAACAGGTGTTGTTACTTCCGAACAGGCAGCCATACTTGGCACGGTAGGTATTTCTGCCAGGATGAGTGCCATTGAGAGGGATATTCGTTCTTCACATCATCATGATTTATATCCGGAATTACATCATCAGCTATTGATAAAAAATCATGGCGATGTTCATTCAAGGGGCAGGCTGCGAAAGAAAGAAATTGATCAGTCTATCGGTTACATCAGGCAATTAATAAAAAATCTTCCAAAGGAAGATGATAATGTATTTCCATTATCCGGCCCTTCACCAAATTCTTTTTCCCTTTCTTTGGTGGAAGGTTGGAGAGGAGAAATTTGTCATTGCGCCATTACGGATGATAAGGGAGAATTGATACATTATAAAATAAAAGATCCTTCTTTCCACAACTGGCTTGCAGTTGCTTTAGCGGTGCGAAATAATGAAATTTCTGATTTACCGATTTGTAATAAAAGTTTTGACTTGAGCTATTGCGGCCATGATTTGTAAAAAATAATTTGATACAAAAATGTTAGACAATCTGAAAATACTGTTCCACCAGGGTAAACAATTCATTCCTGATGTTACAACAGCAAAAGTTCCCGGCATATTCAGGGGCAGGCCGGTTATCAGTACAGAAAAAATTAATGAAAATGAGTTGATGGAACTATGCCCTACCAATGCTATCTCAACAAGTCCTCTTTGTATCGATTTAGGAAAATGTACTTTTTGCGGAGAGTGCGCCATAGCTTCTCCCGACAAAATAAAATTTACAACAGACTATAGAATGGCCACAAATGAGCGCCAAAAACTTGTCATCAAAGAAGGAGAGGATGAAATTATTGAATTGAATCCTGACTTGATCAGGAAAGAAATTTACGACTACTTCAGCGGTTCTTTAAAGTTAAGGCAGGTATGTGCCGGCGGAGACGGAAGTTGCGAAATGGAACTAAATGCATGCAGTAATGTAAACTTTGATATGGGCCGTTTTGGGATAGAATTTGTGGCCTCGCCCCGCCATGCAGATGGCATCGTAATAACAGGTCCCATCACAGAGAATATGGCGCAGCCATTACAAATATGTTACGATGCTATACCCGAACCAAAGATGATCATCCTTGCAGGAACAGATGCTATTAGCGGTGGAATATTTGAAGGAAGCCCAGCACTGAACAGGAGTTTTTTATCTAAATATAAAATTGATTTGTATGTACCCGGCAACCCCTTGCATCCACTTACATTTATTAATGGTGTAATTGAGTTAATAAAAAAAAGAAAATGATACAAAACAAAGGCTATAACGTACAAACTATGGAAGTATTTTGCTCCCATGGTCGGTGTCATCACCGACCAAAATGTATGTGAAATAGAAAGCCTTTTTTCTCAGCGGGGTTTTCACCGCAGTATCTAACTATTTAAAATGTATTTCCTGTGAAACCCCGATGCCTGTTCAAACATCGGGGTTTTTGTGCCGTTGTTGGTGTTCAAATGGGTTTTGTGAGTGAGCTGCACCAACAACTGTATTACGCATCCCAATGT
>DATCMY010000142.1:0-2338 GCA_036565505.1 Hanamia sp. | reverse complement strand
TCTTTATACATCTCCCATAGCGGGCTCATTTCTCTCAATCTTAAAACTGTGTTACTCACCTGCTCAATTGTATAATCTATTTGTTCGTCCGTTGTAAATCTTCCCAATCCAAAACGTAACGAAGAGTGTGCCAAATCATCTCCCAGGCCCAATGCTTTTAAAACATAAGATGGTTCCAATGAGGCAGAAGTACAGGCAGAACCTGAACTTAATGCAATATTTTTATTAAACCCCATCAGCAGCCCTTCGCCTTCTACATGCTTAAAAGAAATGTTGGCTACATGTGGCAGGCGATGTTCAACACTTCCATTCACATATGCTTCTTCCAGTTTCATTAATTCAGTTTCAAGCCTGTCTCTCATTTTACTTATGCGTGCAGTATCACTTTCCATATCCTGCATACAAAGTTCGCAGGCTTTTCCAAAACCTACAATGCCCGGAACATTCAAAGTTCCGCTACGCATGGCTCTTTCATGGCCACCGCCATCCATTTGTGCAGTAACTTTTACTCTTGGATTTTTTCTGCGAACATACAATGCACCAACACCTTTTGGTCCGTACATTTTATGTGCAGAGAAAGCCATCAGGTCTATGCCATCTGCTTTTACATCAACAGGTATTTTACCAACGGCCTGTGTAGCATCTGTAAAAAATAATGCTCCATGCTTTTTAGCAATAGCGCTTATTTCTCTTACAGGTTGAATAGTTCCTATTTCGTTATTGGCATACATAATAGCCACCAAAATTGTTGTTGGTTTTATTGCAGCTTCAAGTTCTTGTAAGTCAATTAATCCTTCCCTGTTTACTTCCAGGTAAGTTACTTCACCCCCTAATTTTTCAATATGCTTACAGGTATCCAGAACAGCTTTGTGTTCGGTAGTTGCTGTTATAATATGATTACCTTTTGATGCATACATTTCATACACACCTTTTAATCCAAGGTTATCACCTTCGGTAGCGCCAGAAGTAAAAATAATTTCTTTTGGATCTGCTCCGATAAGCTTTGCAACCTGCTCACGGGCATAGTCTACAGCCTCTTCAGCTTCCCATCCGAAAGGATGATTCCTGCTTGCGGCATTACCAAAATGTTCGGTAAAATAAGGTATCATAGTCTCCAGCACACGCGGATCCATCGGTGTGGTAGCATTGTTATCTAAATAAACGGGTAACTTCAACATAAATTAAAATATTTCTCTTACAAATTTACAGCAAAACACCAGCAATAGCTATTATATAAATGCTAAAGAAGCAGTTTTTACCAAAATCGAAAGGGGATTAGGATTGTCTGAACCACGATTTATGGGATTAAAGGATTTATGAGATTATAAAAAGCTTATTCATGTATCTTCATTCTCAAAATTTCCATTCATCCCATAAATCCCGGTTCAGATGAAAGTTGAACATATTGGTATTGCCGTAAAGCATTTATCATCTTCTATTACTTTATTTGAAAAATTATTAAATACCCCATGCTATAAAACGGAAGCTGTTGAAAGTGAATTGGTGAACACTGCATTTTTTTTAAAAGATAAAACCAAAATAGAATTGGTAGAAGGTTATTCTCCGGAAAGCCCTATTTATAAATTTATTGAGAAAAAAGGTGAAGGTATTCATCACATTGCTTTTGAAGTGGAGGATATTGAAGCCGAAATAAAACGCCTGGTTAATGAAGGATTTACCTTGATAAATGAAACTCCAAAACAGGGAGCCGATAATAAACTGGTTGCTTTTCTTCATCCCAAAAGTACCAATGGAGTTTTGGTGGAGTTGGTGATGGAAAGGAAATAAAATTTAATTCAATGGACATAAATAAACAAGACAAAGACATATTTAATGAATGGCATGATGATCCTGCCAATTGGAAATTAGGAATATTCTATTTTAATAAAAAAGATAAACGCATGCTTCCACCAAAAAGAATAAAGGGCTTTGGCTGGACTGTGAATTTTGCAAACCCATACTCAGTCATGTTATTAATTGTAATTATCGCTTTGTGTATTACAATTGGCTTGCTTATTAAAAAGTAATTGTATTTTTTTTACGCTTCCTCTCCCACAAACGGATTACTCTTCTTCTCTGCCCCAATAGTTGTCTCCGGCCCATGGCCACTGTAAACAATCACATCATCAGGCAATGCAAATAATTTTTGTTTGATTCCGGTAATTAAAGTTTGATGATCTCCCATAGGAATGTCTGTTCTGCCAATACTTCCATTAAATAAAACATCGCCCCCGATAATAAAATTTTGTGCTCTGCAGTAAAAGCAAATACTTCCTGGCGAATGTCCCGGCACATGAATTATTTCCAGTTCATCATCCCCCAAAGTGATTGTATCGCC
>DATCMY010000141.1:0-11368 GCA_036565505.1 Hanamia sp. | reverse complement strand
ACCTTCTGTAATACTCAATTGAAAGAATGTGGAAAATATTTTCAATACCCGCACTGGCCTCCATAAACGGCTGTTTACCCATTAAATTAAAGTTTGAATTTTTATTATAATCCTGGTTTGCCTTACTCATATCTCCCCAATAGGCATTAAAAGAAAATCGTTCGCGCCAACCCCATTTTTGCAACAAGGGAATTTTATCAAACAAAACTCCACCGAGGTAAAATCGGGTGTGCAGGCTTATATACCTGTCAGTGGCAAATTCATAAGGCGCCATGGTATTGAACTGGTATTTACTGGCAACGAAATATTCATTTCCTGCAGGTATGTTGAGTAAGAGATAGGGCAAAGTGCCAAATGTTTTTCCCGCTTCGAGTTTATAATAAAGCATACTCTTGGGCGGTAAACGTAGCCGTTGTTCTATACCGATATTAATTTTATGAAATTCAAAAAGCGCTTTACCCCATTCAAAACTATAAGTGTAGTTGGCAGTAAAAATTGGATAGAACGAGCCTAAGCGGATGTTATCATAATTAAGGAATTTTGTCCGCTCTTTATGTGCATATCTAATTCCAATAGTGGCTGATGTAACCGGTAAAATTTTCGCGAATACACTATCATAAGGTTTGTCTAACGCCAGATTAATGGGCCGGTATTTAAAATCAAAAACCGGATTTATTTCTTTATAACTTACAATGGCTTTTGCTGAGAAGTCGGGTGATATATATTGCTCATGCTTCAGTAATCCTTGTTTTACATACATTCTGGAATAGGGAACTTTTTTTCTTAGAAAAGAATTAATGATATTGTCTTTATCTAATTCATCATCATTGTCAATAATAAAATCATAATCGCTGCCATAACTAAGAGTTGTTTTAGTCCACTTTGCTTCATTCCATATATATTTAATCCCCAGCATGCCTTTAAGTTTCTGGTCTTTGGTTCCATAAGCTCCATATCCGAAGAGGTTTATTTTTTTGCTAATGCCGGGCATTGTCCCAATTGGTAGTTTGCTCTTTTTTAATAAGCTGGGTTACTATGGCGGTTGGTTTTCCTGTATTTAGTTTTATTTTGCCAGTAACAGTTGTGTTCCTGATAATAAATTGCATGCCGTTTTTGCTTTCAGGAGCAGGAAGCCCCAGTAAAGCCAACCCACTTTCAAACTTTACAGCTGAAGTAAATTTATAAGGCATATACACCAAATTATCCGAAGCACTATCGTCATCCTGTGTATAATCTTCACTATAACTAATGTCCTTTACAAAATTGATATTAGCCGTTTTATTCAGGTGCATTTCTACTGATTCTATGGCCAGATTACTTTTATTAATCCATAAAAATCCACTAAAAGCTCTTTCATAGTCACGCATTGGTACAAAGTGAATTTGAAGAATGGTATCACCTCCTTCTACGGTAGAATCTCCCTGGAAATATTTGTAATAATTAAAAGCATTTGAATTAAGAGGGCTTACATAAGTTTGGTCAAAAACCGGAATCCAATCATCATATACATTGAAATTAAAATAAAATTTATCTAACCTGCTAACCATTTCATCAGTTTTAAGTCCCAGTTTTTTTTGGCTATAATATTTTCCCTGTCAATGTTGGGTGAAACAGAATGGTAACTATTGGCGAGCCTTTCTTCAAAATAAATGGGAAGTTCTTTATCTTCAATAGCATTACTATCTAGGCCGGCATAGGTTTTTAACATCAGGCTTTTTAATCCTGACCCTTTATATTTTTGATAATCTATCTTATCAATATCCAATTCATTGCGGGTGTAACGTTGGTAACTGTAACTTCGGAACCGCGATGGATTGTTGGTGTTTTTATGCTCTATGACTCTTTCCATAAAAGTCTCTCCCTGCTTTTTAAAAGTTCCGATTACTACTGCTTGTAAAACATCCGGTTTATTCTTCATTCCTACAACGAGATTAAGGGTGCGGCCTTGAATAAGTCCTATTGTGAAGATTTCAAATCCTACATTGGACACTTCCAGGCTATCATACCATTTATCCGTGTTTATCCTGAATGAGCCATCCATCTTTGACAAAGTGCTATAGCTGCTGCCTTTTAAATGTACCGTAGCGTTTTGCATTGGCTTACCGCTATTGCCCTCATTTACCTTTCCTGATATTAAATAACCGTTTTGCGCATTGGTAATGATTGCAAAAAATAAAAAAATTATCGAAAGAAGAATTCTAAAAATAATAGTATTCATATAAATATTTAAACAAAGAAACTGATTGAAGAAAAAGTGAATCCTTTAGCAAAATGCTATTTAAATAACAGTACCTGAAATTCAATAAAAGAGTTGGGTTAAGAAAAATTTTAAAAGATAATTTTTAAGTTGTTTAAAAAATAAAGCTGTGCTTAAACTAAAAACAGAATTACACCAGAATTCAGTTGGAGATTTGTGTTATTCCTGTAATTTAATTTATTGACCCAACCATTCTTTATGGCTCCTGGTACTATGTATTTAAAAGCAACTGATTTATTGGAGAATCATGAAGTCTTGATACAAGCATGTATTAATGGTGATAGAAATGCGCAAAGCAAATTGTATGAGCAGTTTGCACCGAAGATGTTAGGTGTTTGTATGCGCTATACAAAAAGCAGAGAGGAAGCAGAAGAGGTAATGCAGCATGGATTTGTACAGGTTTTTAAATCATTGCCCAATTTTAAATATGAAGGATCCTTTGATGGTTGGGTAAGAAGAATTATGGTGTATAGCGCCATAAGGCATTATCATACAAAACCAAAAATGCACCCCGTGGTGGAAATAGAAAATTCACAGGCGATGGAGATAGGAAATGAAGATATACTAACCAAGATACAAATAAAAGAATTGCTGAAAATGGTTCAGGATTTGCCTCCTGGTTACAGAATGGTTTTTAACTTATATGTTTTTGAAGGAATGAAACATCGTGAAATTGCTGAACAATTAGGCATTTCTGAAGGAACCTCTAAATCCAATTTTTTTGATGCAAAACGCCTATTACAAAATGCAATTATAAACAGTTTAAGAATTGCTGATCATTTTTAAAATATGGATAAAAATTTACAAAATATAGAAGACCTGTTTTATTCCGCACTTAACGATATAAAAGAGGTACCGTCACAAGATTTTTGGGACGCTGTAGATCTGCATCTGGATAAGAATAAGATAATACCTTTAAAAAGAGATTATACCATTTTAAAGAGAATTGCATTAATGGCACTATTGTTATTAATAAGTTTCTCACTATTTGAAATAAAAACCAATCAACATAATAGCAGACTTACAAAGAACAATAATCTTAATTCAGACAAACTTCGTAAATCAATCATAATAAATAATAAGACGACCAACGGAAGGGTTATAACTGATTCTGCGAGTGCAATGGATGCAATTCATGATAATAGCTATAAAAAAGAGAAAACGGTGGATAAGAATTCAATTGGTGAATATAATGAAGCGAACATCCGCAAAGGGTACAGTTCAATTAATAGTTATAATTATCATAGGAAAAAGAATATGCCTGAAATAACTATTACAGGGAAAGATATTCCTGAAAACCAAAAAAATCTTACCTCCAGCCAAAAGAAAAACTTAATTGCCCAATCGGCTTATTCGAAAAGAATTGAAAATTCCAATGTAATAAAAGATGAAAAATGGATTGAAGAGAACCATAAAGAAAAGATTGAGAATCAAATTTCATCTTTAAAAAAACCTGAAAATAAATTAATTGAAAATTTCAAATTGGCATTAAAAGATTTGAATGAGACAAAAAAATTGATTGAATCAAAAATTGCTTTAGAATATAATGTTGATAATAAAAGCAATAATGATCTTGCAAAAAGGCTCCTTCAGAGACAGGTAAAGTCATCAGCCTTTTCTATCACCCCATTCTTCTCACCGGATATTGCCTGGTACAGGTTACAGAATGATAATGTTAACAACCAGTCCAACAACGTAGGCGAATTTGAAAGAGAAGAAAAGCATGAATTTTCATCTACTTATGGCGTTCTTGTTGATTATAATTTAAATAAGCGTTGGGGCATTCAATCGGGCTTTGCATTATCAAATATAAATATTATTATAAATCCGGAAACGCTATATGCCCAACCGGATAATACAGGAAATATTAAGTACCGTATCAGTACATCGTCCGGCTATGGTTATGTATTGCCATCATTCAGTTCCAATCCTGTCATTGGCGATAGTTTGTATGCTTTTACATCTACCCATTCATTACAATATTTAGGTATTCCCATAGCGGTTAACTATCATTTTTCTTTGGGAAAATTTAAATTGAATGTTGTAGAAGGAATGTCTGTCAATTTAATGACTAAATCAAAATTGGAAACAACAGTAGAAAATGGATTTCAAAATTCAAGCGAATCTATTAATAGAATACTGGGGTTAAAAAACATCTATTTAAGCGGGTTAACGGGTATAAATGTTGATTTAAAATTAACCAAAAATACTGCTATCTCTATTACACCTACCATGCGGTATGCTATTAACTCAATCAATAAAAATACACCGGTAAAATCTTATCCCATGTCTTTAGGCACAGTAGTTGGTTTAAAAATTGGATTATAATAATATGACTGACAGTGTTTTTGCATATATCCTATTATCTATTGGTTTTGTTTTATTTGTTTTGATTATAAGGTTTTTCCCATTTGACAAACCACCAAAAAAATAGCAATTATCTGTAACTGGTAATCAAATGGTTTTTTGAAAATATTCAAAAAAATTTTCATTAAAACCCAACCAAACAATAATTTAACTGGTACTATTCAATAAAATGGTTTATAAATAATTCGACTAAGGTTAAGAATATTTCTTTGAATTACTCTTTGAATAATTAAAAGTAAAGTCATGAAAACAATCAGTATTAAGACATTCAATATTATCAGTGTTTTAATAGTTGGTTTTTATTTATTGGTTTTACTTTCTTTTTTATTAAACTCCTGTGAAAAGAAATATGCATTATCGACTAAAGTAAAATTAACCGCTAAAGAAATTATGATGAACAATACAATTGGTAATTTTAAAAGCAGTAAAGTTGTGTTCACAAAAAATTCTATCTCCCCTTTTTGTAAGAATATCAGATCACTTAATATCCTTGAAGATGCCGGAATGTTTGTAAATGATCGCAATAATAGCAAGGTATCATCAGAAATTTTACAGAATACTTTACCAATATTAATGATATTCACTTAAAGCCTCGTAGCTCATATGTTTATTGCAAATCTGATATTTTAATGATGGGAAACTGTCTAAATCTTTATTGTGTTAATATCTTGAAACCAACGAGGTAGATTGGGTATTGAAGAAAAGGTGACCCTAAATTTTAATCTACCTCAAGGTATAATTTTGTTAAAGAGCAAGGATTTCATTATCTCCATTTTTGTTTACTAAAAATTTAAATGAACCATAAAGCCACTAAGTAAAAAACTTAGTTCATTTTAATAAAATCAGGATAATTCAATATTTCCTTTCTTTCAATTTTAATATAAATAACAGTAATACATACCCGAAAAATTTGAATAAAAACTAATTGAAGTTATTTCTTTAAATAAATTAAATAATATTTTTTGTAATAGCCAACCAAATAATAATTTAATGGGTACTATTTAATAAAATGATTTATAAAATAATTCTACACAGGTTCACATGTAATCTTGGAATCATTATTTAAATAATTAAAATTATTGTTATGAAAACAATCAGTTTAAAAGCATTTAACACAATAGGCTTAATAATACTTGCCATTTTTTTAGTTTTTATTTTTTCCATATCTCTCTCTTCCTGTAAAAAAGAAAGCAAAGAAAAATCAGAAAAGCTTTGCCCGGTAGTAGCTTCCAGCACTGTGCCGCAAGTTGTTAAAGACGCATTCTCCTTAAAATATCCTTCAACAAATGTGATTACATGGTTTAATAAAGATAGTGTGGCTTTTAGCGCTTACTTCATGACACCGGCCAATGCAGAAATACTTGCCCGGTTTGCAAATGATGGCAGCTTTATTATGGAAGAAATTGAGACAAACCAGACCAGGCAGCATGAAGACAGCACCGGAACAGTTGGTAAATTAAATGGTGGATGTGAGTGTGAAATACATAGCGAACGGGATTAATCTTTTTCATTAAACAGAGGGTTTGTCTATTAGCCCCTCCTTCTTCATTGTGAGGGGCTATTTTTTTCATCTCAATTAAATTGTAAACAATTTTAAAACATGGCTATTCATTTAAGTTATATAATGAAACAAAAATTTACCTTACTACTAATTACCATTCTACCGCTTTTTGCAATGGCACAAAAAAAAATTACTATTAGCGGATATGTAAAAGATATAAAAACAGGGGAGGCTTTGATTGGTGCAACCCTATATGTTACCAACGAGAAAAGAGGCACTACTACTAATTCTTATGGATTCTATTCCATTTCGGTAAAAGAGGCAGATTCTATAGGAATAGTTCTTTCCTACCTTGGGTATCAGCCAAAAATATTTACCATAATTGGAAAAACAGACCATACTAATGATTATAATCTTGAGGAAAAAACCAACAGCCTTTCAGAAGTTATAATTAGCTCTGCAAAGAATAATTATAATATTACTAAGGCAAAAATGAGTGTGATAACTATACCTATAAAGCAGATAAAAACATTGCCTGCAATTGCGGGTGAAAGAGATATTTTAAAAATTGTTCAGTTGCTGCCCGGTGTGCAATCGGGGCAGGAAGGCACAACTGGATTTTATGTAAGAGGTGGCAATACCGACCAAAACCTTGTACAGTTGGACGAAGCGACAATTTATAATCCTAATCACCTATTTGGTTTGTTCAGTACATTTAATACGAATGCCATCAACAGTGTTACCTTAATTAAAGGAGGCTATCCTGCGCAATATGGTGGTAGGTTGAGCTCCATTCTTGATATTACGATGAAGGAAGGAAATAAGAAAAAATTTAGTGGTGAAGGTGGTATTGGTTTAGTTTCATCCAACCTTACACTCGAAGGCCCCATTAAAAAAAATAAATCATCGTTTATTATTTCTGCCAGAAGAACTTTTTTGGATTTAATTGCCAAAGCGGTTATCCCTAAAAATAAAAACAACACCAACTATTATTTTTATGATGTAAATGCTAAAGTAAATTTTGAGTTAGGTAAAAAAGATAAATTATATTTCGGTTTTTTTAAAGGATTAGATAATGCAAAATATGCCGGCGCCAGCAGCCTTAATTATGGAATTAATTTCGGCAATACCACTGGAACCCTTAGGTGGAATCATTTATTTAATAAAAAACTATTTACCAATACTTCATTTATTTATAATGATTATCATTTAAGCCTTACCACTACACAGGATAAGTATTTTGCACAGTTATACACCGGCATAAGAGATGTAAACTTAAAAACTGATATCAGTTATTTTCCTTCTTCATCTCATTCTATAAGAGCAGGTGTTAACTATGCTTACAGCACTTTATTTCCTTCCACTACATCAGCAAAAATTCCTTCCGGTGGCAATATTAATAAACCAAACTTAGACAGCATACAACGAATATATTCTTCCCTTGTTTCTTTTTACGTAAATGATGATATTACCATTTCAGAAAAGCTAAGTGTAAGTGTTGGATTAAGAGTTCCTGTGTTTATAAAATCTGATATGCAATACCTGCGTTATGAACCAAGAGCCACCGTTAAGTACCAGCTCAATGATGTTACTTCTGTTAAAGCAGCATATACTATAATGAACCAGTTTCAACATTTGGTACCCAGCAGTACCGCGTCTTTACCTACAGATATCTGGATTAGCAGCAGTAAAATTGTAAAGCCTGAAAACAGTCAACAAATTGATCTTGGTTTATTTAAGAATTTTAATGGCAACACGTTTGAGGCAAGTATTGAAGGATATTACAAAACAATGAATAACCAGGTGCTGTTTAAAGAAGGGGCGCAATCTATACAAAGTGCCAATATAGATACGAAACTTACTTTCGGAAAGGGCTACAGCTATGGAGCAGAATTATTTATAAAGAAAAATGTGGGCAGGCTCACCGGCTGGGTATCTTATACTTTATCCTGGACCAACCAAAAATTTGACTCATTGAATTATGGCAAACAATTTCCTTTCACTTATGACAGGCGACATAATCTTTCCATAGTTGGCACTTACGAATTAAATAAACGCTGGACATTTTCTGCAGCTTTTGTATTTACCTCCGGCGCTGCATTTACTTTGCCTACAGGACGTGCAAATGTTTATGGCGACGGTTCCCTGTATGACGGCACTTATTATGATTATACATCAAGAAATAATTATCGCTATCGCTCTTATAACCGTTTAGACGTAAGCGTCATCTATCACAGGCAGTCAAAAATATTTGGAAAGAAATATGAATCGGAATGGGTGTTTAGTATTTACAATGTTTATAGCCGTCGTAATCCATACTTTATTTATTTAACCAAAGATGCTGTAACCCGACAAATTTCAGCAACAGAAGTTTCTCTATTGCCAATTATACCAGCTATCAGTTACAATTTTAAATTTTAGTTTGATGAAAAAAATAGCAATCATAGCTTTTGCAGTTTTTACAATTGTCTTTATATCCTGCGAAAAACAAATTACCATAAAACAACAACCCTATCAAAGTAAATTATCCATAGAGGGATTAATTACCCCTGGTCAAACGCCTCAGATTTTTATAAGCAGAACTGTTCCCTACTTTGACCCAAAAGTAAAAATAAGAGACCTTACAGTGGATAATGCAGCAGTTACATTAAATGATGGGGCTACAACTTCCACACTTCAATTTGATTCAGTTTTTAATAATCAGTTTTGCAGTTACGATTATTTTTACGGCGACCAACAAAAGATTCAGGCAAATAAAACTTATACTTTAAATATTATTTTTAACGGGGGCACCTATTCGGCACAGGCAACTACCAATCAGACCATAGTACCAATAACCAGCATCGGCTACATATCTAATTTTAAAGACTTGTATGGTGAGCACGAAGGCATAGTGGTTGGCTATACTGATAAGCCTGGGGAACAAAATTATTACCGGTATGAAATGGGAAGAATGATTGACAGTAGTGTTACTAACGGTACTGTAAAAAGCGTTTGCACTTTTGGGCAAAAATATTATGTAAAAGAAATTGGAAGAACGGTTTATTCCGATAAAAATGTAGATGGGCTGCCTGTTACTTTCACTTTTGAACCAACCTATTCTCATAAATTGAATGACTCTGCTTACATACGATTGCAATCAGTAGATAGAAACATTTTTAATTTTTATGATAATCTAGACAGACAAAAGTTGGCACAATTCAATCCATTTATAGAGCCTGTATTTATTGCACCGGGACAATTTAAAAATGCCATTGGTGTCTTTGGCGCTTATACTCTTTCTGATTCCGTTCTTTTTGTTTATCCCGAATAGGTATTCTGTAAACTTTAAAAGTATAAATATAACCATGTCATTATTTGAATTCCTCAAAAGACTTGATAGAATTCTTTTTGTTCTTATTCACAACGATTCCCAACACAAGGTATTAGATGAGATAATGCTTGTTGTAATAAATCATTTTACGTGGATTCCGATATACATTTTCGTATTATTTTTTATTGTCAGAAAAACAGGAAACAGGGCGTGGTATTTTATTGTATTAAGTATATTGACAGTTGCAATTGCAGATGGTAGCAGCATATTTATTTTAAATCCATTATTTGCAAGGTTAAGCCCCTGTTTCGATCCGGAGATTCATGAATTTGTAAGAGGCATTATTGACTGCAGGGAAAAGTATTCATTTCCATCTGCGCAAGTTGCCAATTATTTTGGAATTGCAGCTTTTTGGTTTTGGTCTTTATTGAAAATAACCGGGATAAAATGGAACTGGCTCTGGGTTTGGGCTTCATTGATAGGTTATGCAGAAATTTATATAGGGAATGACTTTCCTTCTGATGTAGCAGCCGGGGCATTATTGGGTATTTTTATTGGAATAGTCATTGCCAAAACCTATGAATACATCAACAAAGGATAACGGAATCTCTCCAAGCAACTAAACAAATGGCCTGGTTAAGATTTTTACTATATTTTTTTTGTGCAACCCAACCCCTTTTAGCCTCACACGTTACTATATAAGTGTATTTATATTATTAAAATTTAAAAAAAGAAATTATGAAAAAAGGAATTTAAATGGGCTGTTTCTTAACGACAATGAGTTTCACAGGAATTCAGGCACAATCTACTTCTCCTGCTGACAACGATACGCAGGAGACAATCAAATGGATTAAACTTCAATAATGAGTCCATCAATGGATTAAATGAGGTGGATGTGAAAGGTCAGGATGAAATCAATGAAAAGAATTTGATTAATGACAAGGATTTGTTAGATTAATTAATTTTTATTGTCCGTTTAAGATTTTTGTTTGTAAATATTTTTTTGATTATAGTTTTTAGTTATAAAATGATTAAGCCAAAAATTACCATCATAATTCCAGTTTTTAATGAAGAAGGAAACATAATTGAGATTGTAGAAAAATTAAAAATAGTTTTTGCAGGTTTGCCAGAAATTGAATTTGAAATTATTTTCGTGGATGATGGCAGTACCGATGAATCACTTCCTGTTTTAATGAAGTTATGTATAGATAACCCGGACATTTTTTATATTAGTTTTTCAAGAAATTTCGGAAAAGACAATGCACTGATCGCGGGGTTTAAATCTACAAATTCAGATGCTGTAATTACTATGGATGCCGACCTGCAGCATCCGCCTTCCCTGATTCCTGAATTTATAAAATGGTGGAAAGACGGTTACAAAGTAATTTATGCTTATAGGAAAGATCAAAATAAACACGCCGGTTTTTTTACAAGGGTAAGATCCCGGTTGTTTTACAATGCCATAAACAGTTTTTCTGATGTGAAGATGGAGAATGGCATTTCAGATTATAAATTAATAGATAAAAAAGTGGTGGATATCATTAATCGTCTTCCTGAGGACAAACCCTTTTTGCGTGGATTAATTAAATGGGTAGGTTTTAATCAAAAGCCAATTGAGTATAAGCCTGATGAAAGGTATTCAGGAATTACAAAATATAGTTTTACAAAACTAATGAAGCTTGCAACTCAAGGGCTTACTTCCTTTAGCACCAAACTCCTTACCATTGCGATCTACCTTGGATTTTTCTTTTCTGCCACTTCGCTGCTCTACATTCCTTATTTATAAAAATATAGAATTAAGCGTTTACATCGTAAAGAAAAGTGAGTAAACATTTTATAAGTCCCGTAGGGACTATTGGTGGGTAGAAAATCAGACCCGAAAAGTACGAAACGTTCCGAAGGAACGTCTGGTGCATTATTTGTTTAACAT
>DATCMY010000140.1:0-2768 GCA_036565505.1 Hanamia sp. | reverse complement strand
ATCAAGTTTAGTTCAATTATGTGTAAGAATCTTCTTATACTGAATGAGAAAAGCCGTGTGAGGTGAGAATCTCAAGCACGGTTTTGTGAGAGGCTTGGGCTGAAATGCCCTTGCCTACTCGACTGGCATTTATTTATTTGTCAATTTTTATCCTTTATATTATGAAAGAACTTATACAAGTTGCAACAGGTGCAAATAATACGCGAACAGAAAAATTTGATCAACAGCTTCCCACCACTTTTGGTAAACGGAAAGAGGTGGATTTTCCCTCAACTTCAGAATTGTTTAAAGAGGTTTTTGAAAATTCTTTTCATGCTATGTATATTGGAAATGGTAACGGACGGATACTTAAATTTAATGAAAAAATTTGCAAAATGCTCGGTTATTCAGAGTGTGAAATAATGGAACTCGAAAGTTTCCGCATATTTGAATTTGAAGGAGAAGAATTAATCGATTTTTTAAATGAAAGGAATGCAAAAGGGATTGCAAAAAGAGAATTGACCTGTGTTAATAAATCAGGAGAAAAATTTCCCTGCTTCTTTTCTTCGGTAGCTTACAATGCTGATAATGGTCAAAAAAGATCCTTGAATACCTTGCTTGATTTATCCAAAAATTAAAGGCATTTGCGATACTTGGTTTATACCCTAAACTTTTCAACCTTCCTATTACTCACTTATGGTGTAGGGTATATTCATTTCCTCAAAACTTCTTCCCTGGTTTTATTTACAATTTCATTCCCTGAAAAATTTGTAAACTTGTGCAAAATCAATAACACAAGAAATGCTTCATAAAGGGTTATTAAAGTTTTTTGTTTTTGGAATAATCATTAGTTTTTTATATTCTTGCGCTCCCAAAAAAATAAATGCAACAACCGGGCTTGTTTCTTCGGGCAATGAAGTGATCTATCATGTTTTTCAAAGAAGTTTTTATGATAGCAATGGCGATATGATTGGCGATCTGAACGGCCTGCACCAAAAACTTGATTATTTACAAGGCTTGGGCGTTACTTCTATTCTCTTACTTCCTATTTCACAATCAGTTTATTACCATAATTATTTTTCCAGCGACTTTAGTAAAATTGATTCAACATTTGGCAATATGGATGATTATATTTCTTTGGTAAAAGAAATACATCGCCGCGGCATGAAGGTCTATATGGATATGGAAACTCAATATGTAACTGAAGATCATCCCTGGGATAAGAGCGCGCTTAATAATCTTCAATCACCTTACAGCGACTATATTTTGTTTAAAGATGCTGCTCATGCCATTCCGGAAACTATTGTTTTTAATGCCACAGGTCTGAAAGGGTATAATGGAATATATAGAAAAATAGCCACTGTGAATTTAAAAAGTAAAAAGGTTTTGGATTACAATATTGATTTGTTTAAATATTGGATAGATCCAAATGGTGATGGAAAATTTGATGACGGTGTGGATGGATTTCGGTTCGACCATATGATGGACAATCTTGATCAAAAGCCTCAATTGATGGGACTCTTTAAAACATTTTGGGTTCCTTTGATTGCAGCGTTAAAGAAAGTAAATCCTGCATTGAGCAATGTCGCCGAACAGGCAGATTGGAATTCCTGGGGAGATGAATATGTTACCAAAGGTGATGTGGACAGGGTTTTTGCATTTAAGCTGGAGGATGCTATCCGCTCTTTCAAAAAAAACTATTTATCGCTGATGGCCGATTCGGCATTTCATATTTTACCAAAAGGAAAACAGCAAGTGGTTTTTATAGAAAATCATGATATGTCGAGGTTTAGTTATAGTGTGGAAAATAGCCTGCCGAAATTAAAAATTGGTGCTGCATTAAATTTGTTATTAGGCGGTGTGCCTTCCATTTATTATGGCCAGGAAATAGGAATGTATGGTTCAGGTGATGGGAAAAATTGGGGAATAACAGATGGTGATAAAATCCCTGACAGGGAAGCATTTGAATGGTATAAATGGGATACAGGAAAAGGTATGGCCACATGGTATAAAAATACCGGGGTATGGTGGGATAGTACCAATTTAAAACCCGGTGATGGTATTTCATTGGAAGAGGAATTACCGGACCCCAATTCTATTTTTAATTTTTATAAAAAGATGATTCGCATCAGAAAAAGCAACCCGGTAATATCAACCGGAACTTATGAAAACCTTACTAATACTAATGATTATGTATTTACCTTTCAGCGACATAATGGAAATAAGGCAATCATAGTAGCTATCAATCTTTCACAAATGGTGCAGGGTGTTGCTATCACTTATAACACCTTTAACCTGGAAACAAAAAGATTGGTTCAATTGAATGGGAACGAATATCCCGGTATTGATAAAAATAAATTATTTGTACAATTGCCACCTTATGGAATTGAGGTATGGCAGGTCAATTGATAGTTAAAAATTAAAATTCAGGATTTAATTTCTATTGTGGATATTCTGACACAATTGAAGTACATGGGAAAATCAATTGAAAATGAATAGAACAAAATATTCCCCACAATTATATTGAATATAGGATAATTACTAAGGAGTTTTTTGCTACGAACTGCATTTATTACTTTAGGGCAAAGGATTTAAAATAGAATTTAATCCTGATGCATTTCAATCTGGAAATTTATTTTCTTCACCAACTCACTGGTGTCAAAGGGTTTGGAGACAAAGTCATCGGCTTTGCAGAATTTTCTTACATCATTGAAATTGGTGTGGGCAGAAAACATAATGATAGGAATATCCTTTGTTTCGGGCGTTGATTTTAAGGTCTTACATACTTC
>DATCMY010000139.1:0-3412 GCA_036565505.1 Hanamia sp. | reverse complement strand
AATTGATAGAATATTTTCTGCCAGCAAGGCGCAGGGCAAGAGTCTGTATTATGTAGAAGAAGCATTGCTGGAACAGCTGCAACCCGATATTATTTTTACACAGGACACCTGTGAAGTTTGCCAGATGGATACCAAATGCACCGCAGCAGCAGTGGCTAAACTAAAAAAGCAGCCACAAATTATTCCGCTTATTCCAGATAATTTGCAGGATGTTTATCAAACTGCGATAACTATTGCTGCAGCATTGGGGCATGAGGAAGCTGCCTATACCTATTTAGCAGCTTTGCGAAAAAGAACGGCAGCTATTTTAGATACACTACGCCTTCACCAAATGCCACTGAAAAGAGTAATGCTGATGGAATGGATTGAACCCATTTATAATTGCGGCCACTGGATACCTTTTCAAATTGCACAGGCAGGAGGTATTGATATGCTGAGTAACCCTGCAGGTGATAGCATTGTAACACCATGGGAGAAAATTGTAAAATACAATCCCGAAATACTCGTGATTGCGCCTTGCGGTTTTCATATAGGAAGAGCGAAAGAAGAAATATACCTGCTTACCCAAAAAAATAATTGGGATACCATTGAAGCAGTACAAACAAAACAGGTATACCTGGCTGACTTTGATTTATTTACGCAACCTTCAGCTTCTACGCTGGTGGATGGGATAGAATTACTGGCAGCATTGTTTCATCCGGAATTATTTGTTTTACCTGACCGGTTTAAAGAAAAGACCTTTCAGTGTCAAACGCATTTACAAACTGCATGATAATATGATGAACATAGTAAGCAGTTGGAGCGGAGGTAAGGATAGTTGCTTTGCTTTAATGCAGGCATTAGCCGATGGGCATCGGTTGAAAGTGCTGCTGAATATGATGAATGAAAACGGAAAGGTGAGCCGCAGTCATGCTATACCGTTGAAAATATTACAACAACAGGTTGCTGCAATAAATATACCGCCTCATACGGTAGCATCTTCCTTGGCGGATTATGAAAATAATTTTATTACTGCGCTGCAGGAGCTTAAGGAGGCATATCAGTTAGAGGGGGCGGTATTTGGAGATATTGATTTGCAGCCCCACAGGAACTGGGAAGAAAAAGTATGTAATGAAGCAAACATTAAAGCAATGTTACCCTTGTGGCAGCAAAGCCGTAAGCCCCTTGTACTGGAGATGATAGCAGCAGGGATTGAGGCTACTATTGTAAGTTGTAATACTACAATGGATACTGATTTCCTGGGAAATAAAATTGACTATTCCTTGATTGAAACCTTAGAGCGAATGGGTATTGATGCCTGTGGTGAAAATGGAGAATATCATACGTTAGTTACCAACTGTCCGCTTTTTAAAAATGCTGTCAGTGTAACATTTGGCAGCAAAAGACAATACAATGATTATTGCTTTATTGAAATGATAACAACATGACAAAACATGAAGAAAAAATATGCCCGCGTTGTACAGCCCAATTTGTTTGCAAAGTTTCGGATGCGGTTAACTGCCAGTGTTACGGCATCCGGTTATCAGCAAACGAAGAAGGTTTTGTAAAAGCTAATTATGACGATTGCCTTTGCCGGAATTGCTTATTACAACTAAAGAACCGCTATTCATTTTTTACAGAACAAAAGGAGTTGTATATAAACAGGTAATCATGACGAGAACTAAAACATGCAGCCGTTGTGGCACCAGTTTTGGATGTGGTGCAACTGAACCGAGTGGCCAGTGCTGGTGCAATAATTATCCGCCATTATTCAAACCGGATCCGCTTATCAATTGTATGTGTACAGACTGCTTGCATAATGCTACACTGGAAAAGGTGAATACTTATGTAGCGGGGGATGGCAATAGAAAAAGCACTCACCAATAATATTGCAAAAGATTTACCTCCAACAAATTTTTTTGTTGAGGGGATTGATTTTTATATAGAAAAATCGTTCTCAGTATTCACTGCCTGGCACCATTTAAAAAGGGGATACTGTTGTAAGAACGGTTGCAGGCATTGCCCTTATGGATTTAAAAAAGATACAGCATGATAATATTTGTAACAGGAGGTGCCAGGAGTGGTAAAAGCAGTCATGCACAAAAATTAGCGCTATCGCTTAGTGATAATCCAGTGCATGTCGCTACAGCAAAAGTATGGGACGATGATTTTGAAAAGCGGGTGAAGCGGCATCAAAATGAAAGAGATGAACGGTGGACAAATTATGAAGAGCAAAGAAATGTAAGTCAGCTATCCATCGAAAACAACATTTGCGTTATTGATTGTGTAACACTATGGCTCACTAATTTTTTTATTGACAGTAAAAACGATATCGATGCTTCACTTATTTTATTTAAAGAACAAATTGATGCCTTATATAAAATGCCGGGAACCTTCATCATCATCAGTAATGAAATTGGGATGGGGGTACATGCTGAAACGGAAGTAGGCAGAAAGTTTACAGACCTTCAGGGCTGGGCTAATCAGTATGCAGCCGCAAAAGCAGATAAAGTAATATTAATGGTAAGTGGAATACCTGTTATAATAAAAGAAAATCACAATGGATAAAATACCAGCCATATTCAGCTGGAGCGGTGGCAAAGACAGCAGCTATGCATTGCACAAAATATTAAACGAGGGATTGTATGATGTAAAATACCTGCTCAGTACTATCAATGGAAATTTTAAACGCCTGAGTATGCATGGCGTAAGAGAAGAATTGATTGAAGCACAGGCAGAAAGCATTGGCATCCCTTTACTGAAAGCATATGTATATGAAGCAAGCAATGCAGAATATGAAAAACAGATGCAGGAGATATTGTTACAGGCAAGAGCCGAAGATATAAATCATGTAATTTTTGGTGATATTTTTTTAGAAGATCTGAGGCAATACCGGGAACAAAAAATGGCGGCACTTGATATGCAATGTGTTTTTCCTATTTGGAAAACAGATACCAAATGGATGGTAAATGATTTTATTGCAAAGGGATTTAAAACAATTACCTGCTGTGTAAATGACGGTTACCTGGATGAAAACTGGTGTGGCAGGATGATTGATGAATCTTTTATTGACGAACTGCCACAAACTGTTGACCCTTGTGGTGAAAACGGAGAGTTTCATAGTTTTTGTTTTGAAGCACCGATTTTTAAAAAGAAAATGAATATAGTTACAGGTGAAAAAACATACAAAGCATTAGAAATAAAATTTGCCGATCACCCCACACCCATAAAAGATATGGGTACTAAAGGTTTTTGGTTCTGTGATATATTAAATCAACAAGAATAATATGCAGTTGCAGGAAGTAATTAATAAACGAAGGGATACCCGTCATTTTCAACATGATGAAGTGCCGGAGCATATTTTAAATGCAGCACTGGAAGCCGCACACAAAGCGCCATCAGTAGGTTTAACAGAAGCTGCAAGGTTTTATAT
>DATCMY010000138.1:0-49510 GCA_036565505.1 Hanamia sp. | reverse complement strand
CAGGGTTAAGTAAAGCTCAAACCTGTACTACACTTGGGCAAAATCCATCTACGGCATTTCCTGTTTGCGGTACCAATACTTTTTCTCAATCGACAGTACCTTATTGCGGGGGCACTCCTATACCGGGCCCATGTAGCACCGATCCTTTAACTGATACGAATCCTTTTTGGTACAAATTCACTTGTTTTTCTCCAGGCACTCTCGGCTTTTTAATTACTCCGGATGATCTTGCTGATGATTATGACTGGCAATTATTTGACATCACCGGGCATAATCCAAATGATATTTACACAGATGCTTCTTTATTTGTGGCCTGTAACTGGTCGGGTAATACGGGCCTTACCGGAGCTTCTTCATCAGTCACTTCATTGCAAAATTGCGCCGGTCCGGCTTATCCTACTTTTAGCGCTATGCCCACTTTGAAATTGAATCATGATTATCTTTTATTAGTAAGTCATTTTACAAAGTTTACCCCATCTCAAAAAGGATATTCTTTATCATTTAATGGCGGTACTGCCAGCATTACCGATCCAAAATTGCCCGATCTGCAAAGTGCAAATTCATCCTGTGATGCAACGAAAATATATATTAAGCTGAACAAGAAAATGAAATGTAGCACCCTTGCTGCGAATGGGAGTGATTTCACCATTTCTTCAGCATTGACAAGTATTGTAGCCGCTACTGGCGTTTCCTGCACCACCGGATTTGATATGGATTCTCTTACACTTTCTTTGAGTAATCCTTTGCCTCCGGGTAACTATACTGTTACCATTAAGAATGGCGTTGATGGAAATACAATAATGGATAATTGCGATCGAAATATTCCCGTGGGTAATTCATTGCCTTTGACTATTTTGCCTTTAGCGCCCACGCCCATGGACAGTTTGACGGCGGTTACTTGCGCCCCTCAGACTTTGCAATTGGTTTTTAAAAAGAATATACTTTGCAATTCAATTGCCACCGATGGAAGTGATTTTATGGTCACCGGACCTTCGCCTGTTTCTGTAATTAGCGCCGCTGGTAATTGTGTAAATGGAGTATCGGGTATTATAAATGTTACTTTAAGCAGCCCTATTGTTACTGGAGGTACTTATCAAATTGTTTTGAAACAAGGTACAGATGGTAATACCATAATAGACGAATGTTTGCAGCCAACTTTGGCCGGATCAGCGATAAGCTTTATGTTAAAAGATACAGTTTCGGCCGATTTTACTTATCAATTACTGGAGGGATGTAATACAGATACACTGCAATTATTTCATGATGGAAGGAATGGAGTAAATCAATGGTTCTGGAAATTAGATTATAACGGAACCAGTTCGCTTCAGAATCCGGTTACCTATTTTACAACTTTTGGGCAGAAGGTAATTGAATTAAGTGTTTCAAATGGTTTTTGTAGTGATACAATTTCAAAATCAATTACTCTTGGCAATAAAATTAAAGCCGATTTTGAAACCAATAATATAATATGTCCTGAGGATTCCGCTCAATTCATCAATAAAAGTATTGGAAATATAATATCCTATAATTGGGATTTTGATAATGGCAATGCCAGTTTTGTAAAAACTCCTGCGCCACAAAAATATCCAATGCTGACTTTTGAGAAAACCTATTCTATCCGGCTGATTGTTGGGAGCTCAGTTTGCCAGGATACCGCCTTTCAGAATATAAAAGTATTGAAGAGTTGCTACATTGCTGTTCCGAATGCCTTCACTCCTAATGGTGATGGCCTAAACGATTATCTATATCCGCTCAATGCTTTTAAAGCCGATAACTTAGAATTTAAAGTTTACAACCGCTTAGGCCAATTAGTATTCTCTACCAAAGACTGGACTCAGAAATGGGATGGAACCATAAAAGGCGAACCCCAGGATTCCGGCATCTATGTATGGACTTTAAAATATACCAATCACGATACCGGAAAACACGTTTTTATGAAAGGCTCAACTGTTTTGATCAGATAAGGTTTTGCCGAAATCTACTACTCCCTGTACAGGAGCAACATGGTTGGGTTGGCTTATATTGATTTCTGTTTCGGATGAATCTTTTAGTCTTTCTGTATTTATTCCTATTATAAATAATACAGGGATAAGTACCCCGATTATTAATACTTCGAAAGAATATAAAATGCGTTTTGCAAATTCAAAACTTTCGGCTGCTACGTTGTTGATTAGAGTTTTCATTTTTTTAAATTTTAATTGTTTTGATTGTGAATTACATTACAAAGATATAGTTAATACTATGTACTATGCAAAACATAGTACATGAAAACACATATTAGCTATATGAAGGGTGAAAAAATAATTTGAGTGGTAAATAAAAAACAGCAATTGCTTAACGGAATTATTTGTATTAAATGAAGAGTAGGACCTATTTTCGCCGGAATTGTACAGTTATTTTCTCTTAAACATTTATCAATATGAATTTTAAATTTTCGGACAGCGCTATTGGAAGATTCAGGCTGGCAGCCATTTCGGAAGGAATTTCTTTTATAGTTCTTTTATTTATTGCTATGCCTTTAAAATATCTTGCCGGATTACCGGAGGCAGTAAAATACGTAGGCTGGGTACACGGATTACTTTTCGTGCTATATGTACTTGCCTTAATTACAGTAAAAATGAATTTAAACTGGGGTTTCAAAAAGACAGTTTTTGCATTTTTCGCTTCACTCTTACCGTTCGGAACTTTTATTTTAGATAAAAGCCTTCAAAAAGAAGAAAAATCGTTGCAAGAGCAAAAGGTGCTAAGCTGATATTGGGTAGTCGATGGATCGCTAATTGAATTCTCAAATTGCAATACAACAATTTGAATACTTATCAATTTTTGGTAATTAAACTTTTATTAAACAAAAGTCCTCACTCCGCTTGATGTATAAGATTGTCTGAAATCTTTTGGAGTGCTGTCCTTTTTCTTTTTAAAAATCCGGTTAAAATTCGACATATTATTGAAACCGCATTTGTAAGCTATTTCATTTACACTATTGGTAGTTTCAATAAGCATACGAGACGCATGGCCCAGGCGTACTTCATTTAAAGTATCTACAAAAGTTTTCCCTGTTCTTAATTTAAAAAAGCGGCTAAGAGATACTTCCGTCATACCGGCAATTTTTGCGGCATCGCTCAGTGAAATATTTTGGTTGAAATTACTATTTACATAAGCCATTATATTTTCAATTCTCCTGCTGTTATAAGGAGGTGTTTCTTTATTGTAAGAAATATGAGAGAGCGTTCTCATATTGCGCGAGGTAGAAAGATCGTGAAGAATAGACATTAACTCCAATACGGAATCGAAACTATGTTTTTGAGTGAGTTGCCTTATACGGGGCATGATCGCTAATGCGGTTTCCTCTGAAAATAATACGCCCCTTGATGAATGTTGAAATAAGTTTCTTATGAAACTCATTTGATTCCGATGTAAAAATTTATCATCAAAAAGATCACGGTGAAATTGAAGGGTAATTTCTTCAATAGTTTTTCCTTTGCATTGATGATTGAACCAGCCATGTTGCAGATTGGAGCCTACAAGCACTAATTCAATATCTCCAATTTCTTCCACATGATCTCCGATGACGCGTTTGGCCCCACCAGCATTTTTAATAAAATTTAATTCAATTTCTTCATGATAATGTAATGGGAAATCAAAATCATTTTTTCTTCGCGAGAATACCGTAAAGCAATCACTCTGCGTGAGAGGTGTAATTTCTCTCAATAATTTAGGTGGCATGATGGTAAAAAGGTATTAATAAAGGTTTATTATGTATTAATATAGTATTAGCTGAAAATCCATACTAAATGTAAGAAAAGTAATGAGAACATTGAGGATTATTAATGTTTACTCACTAATGATATAAAAATCAATGATTAAAAGATAAAAATGTATTAATATTTTGTTAGAAATAAAGATAGTTTTGGTATCTAAAGATTGTAATTATGAGAAAAATTTTATCAATAAAATTGTTCTTTTTTTTAGTATTAGGGCTAATGGTAAATCATTCTATCAAAGCTCAGCAATCATCTTTGGTAAGCGTTAACAACCAACAATTTTATTTAAATTCTAAACCACTTTATTTCATAGGTACTAATTACTGGTACGGTGGCCTGCTCGCTCTGGAAAAAGATAAGCAAAAAGGTATTGACAGACTGCGTAAAGAACTGGATTTTTTAAAAAAGAATGGTGTTATTAATGTGCGTGTACTGGCGGGCGCAGAAGGAAAAGGAATCATTAACGGAGTAGATAGAGTAGGGCCTCCTTTGCAGTCTAAAGAAGGTGTTTTTGATCCTGGTTATTTAAAAGGCATGGATGCATTATTATATGAATTAGGCAAAAGAAAAATGACTGCAGTGATTTACCTGAGCAATAACTGGAACTGGAGTGGTGGCTTTCTTCAATATTTGAAATGGAATGGCAAAATTCCGGATTCTCTTTTTCTAAAAAATATTCCATGGAGTGAAACAGGAATGTATACCAGCAAATTTTATGATTGCAAAAATTGCATAGCCGATTATCTTAAACAGGTAAAATATGTGATAGGTCATACCAATTCTATCACAAATAAAAAATACAAAAATGACCCTGCAATCATGGCGTGGGAAATCGCTAATGAACCAAGGCCCATGCGCCCTTCCGCTGTAAATTCTTACAAAAAATTTATTAGTCATACTGCTTCATTCATAAAGAATCTTGATCCCAATCATTTGGTAACTACCGGCACAGAGGGTTATATGAGTACAGACAATGTGCAATTGTATAAAGAGATTCATGACGATAAAAATATTGATTATCTCACCATACATATCTGGCCAAAAAACTGGAGTTGGTTTAGAGGTAAAAATATTGCTGGCGGGATGGATTCAGTCATCAGCAAAACCATCAATTATTTACATCAACATGAAACAGTTGCAAGAGAATTAAATAAACCTTTGGTTATAGAAGAGTTTGGTTTACCAAGGGATCATCATTCTTATGATATTGATTCACCCACCACTTATCGTGATATTTATTATGGTAAAATTTTAAACCAATGGCTTACCAGTAAAAGAGAAAACGGGGTGTTGGCCGGAGTAAATTTTTGGGCTTATGGTGGAATGGCTAAACCAATTAAAGGGCAAATAATGTGGAAAGAGGGTGATGAATATATGGGTGATCCGCCGATGGAAGAACAGGGATTAAATACTGTTTTTAATTCGGATAAAAGTACCTGGAGTTTAATAGGTTCTTTTTCCCAAAAAGCAAGAATAAATTCCAATATTGGTGATTTGCCTTCTGATAAAAAAGCTACGCAACAAACAATAAACCTGTATCATAATTTAAAAAAATTGTTGAACAAAGGAATCATGTTTGGCCACCAGGATGATCTTGCATATGGTGTAGGCTGGAAATATGTGCCTGGTAAAAGTGATGTAAAAGAAGTGACCGGCGATTATCCTGCAGTATATGGATTTGAATTAGGGCGTATAGAATTAGATCATTCTGTGAATATTGATAGTGTGCCATTTGATAAAATGCGACAATATATAAAAACTGTTTATGGACGCGGTGGTGTTATCACATTGAGTTGGCATTTAAATAATCCTTTAACCGGCAAAACAGCATGGGATCCTGCGCCCGGCACTGTTGCCTCAATTTTGCCGGGAGGCGAAAAGAATGAATTATATAAAAGCTGGTTAAATAAAGTAGCCAATTTTATTGTGAGTTTAAAAGGGAAAAACGGCGAACCCATTCCTGTTATTTTACGTCTTTTTCATGAGCTAAATGGCAACTGGTTCTGGTGGGGCAAAGATCATTGTACGCCTGAAGAGTTTAAGGATTTATGGCATTTTACGATTTCATATCTTAGAGATACTAAAAATATTCACCAGCTTTTATATGCCTACAATACTGATCGTTTTGCTTCAAAGGAAGATTATCTTTTAAAATATCCCGGCGATGAATGGGTTGATGTTTTAGGCTTCGATATTTACCAAAGAAAGAAAGGAGAAGATGGGAATGAAGAATTTATAAAAGATGCGGATAACATGTTAACGATGCTTGATGAACTTGCATTTGAGAAAAATAAAATCCCTGCCCTTACTGAGTTTGGATATGGACAGGTTCCTGATTCTACATGGTGGACCAATGTTTTATATAAAGCACTGGATCATCATAAAATATCCTATGCTTTGGCATGGCGCAATGCAGGTTACAAACCTTCCGGACAGGTAGAATATTATTTGCCTTTCAAAGGCCAGCAATCAGAAAAAGATTTTATAAAATTTTATAAAGAGTCGAATAGTTTATTTCAAAAGAAGGTAACAAAAGCTGATCTCTATAAATGAGACTACATGTAACAGATATAAGTATTGTGGTTATTTACCTGGTATCCATGCTTTTGATTGGCATGTATTTTAGAAAAAAAGCCAGGAAGGATAAAGAGAGTTATTTAATGGCCGGGAAAAAATTGCCATGGTACCTGCTAGGCTTAAGCGATGCAGCCGACATGTTTGATATCAGTGGCACTATGTGGATGGTTTCATTGTGCTTTGTATATGGTTTCAAAAGTATCTGGATTCCATGGCTCTGGCCGGTATTTAACCAGGTTTTTAATATGATGTTCCTGGCAAAATGGCTTCGCCGTTCTAATGCGGATACAGGCGCAGAATGGCTGGCTACACGGTTTGGCTTTAAAGGAAAAGGTGTAACTGCCTCGCATAATATTACAGTCGTTTTTGCACTGATCGGATGCCTGGGTTTCCTGGCTTATGGTTTTGTGGGCCTTGGTAAGTTTATCGAAATTTTTGTACCATGGAATGTGGTACAACCTTATATCCCTTTTCATGTAGGCCCCGATTATGTGGCGCATTTTTATGGAATCGTTTTTACTTTATTTGCTATGTTCTATTCCATATTGGGCGGTATGCACAGTATTGTAATCGGCGATTTGATCAAGTACCTGATTATGACGGTTGGTTGCATTGCTGTTGGCTATATTGCGATGACACATTTGCATGGGCAAAAGATCAATGTACCTAAAGGTTGGAGCAGTCCCTTCTTTGGTTTGGATCTTAATCTTAACTGGAAAAACATTCTCCCCGCTGCAGTACAAAAAATTAAAGACGACCAGTTTGGATTGTTCAGTATCTTTTTTATGATGATGTTATTTAAGGGAGTGTTCGCTAGTTTGGCAGGTCCTGCCCCTAATTATGACATGCAAAAAGTGCTTTCCACCCGTTCTCCAAAAGAAGCTTCCAAAATGACGGGTTTTGTTTCAATTATATTATTGCCTATTCGTTATACTATGGTTATCGGGTTAACTGTTTTGGCATTGCTTTATTATAATCAACTTGATCTTGCAGCGCCCGGAGGTGGTACTGATTTTGAAAGAATATTACCCGGAGCCATCAATAATTTTTTACCTGTTGGTATTTTAGGAATTGTACTTACCGGCCTTCTGGGCGCTTTTATGGGAACTTTTTCCGGAACCTTAAATGCAGCACAGGCTTATATTGTAAACGATATTTACTTAAAATACATCAACCCTGAAGCTCCTAACAGGAAGATTATCTTCATGAACTATGGAGTGGGTATAGTTGTAGCCACCGTAGGTATCATACTTGGTTTTTTTGCCAAAGATGTCAACTCAATTTTGCAATGGATAGTAGGCGCTTTATATGGAGGTTATATCGCATCCAATATGCTTAAATGGTATTGGTGGCGCTTTAACGCAAGAGGTTTTTATTGGGGAATGATGGCCGGTATTATTGCCGCATTGGTATTCCCTTTTATTTTTTCAGGATTGCCATTGTATAATTGGCCGCTTTTGTTTTTAATTTCTATCATTGGTTGTATCGCCGGAACTTATTCTGCGCCGCCAACAGATATTGAAGTTTTGAAAAAGTTTTACAAACAGGTAAGGCCATGGGGTTTTTGGAAACCCGTACATGAATTAGTAGTTGCTGAAGATCCTGCTTTTGTTGGCAACAAAAGATTTAAACTTGATATGTTTAATGTAACGATAGGAATCATTGGTCAATCGTGCCTCACCATCTTACCGATGTATTTTATTTTATGGATGAAACTTCCTTTAATTATTACCATTATCATTTTAGTAATTATTGCTTTCATTCTTAAAAAAACATGGTGGAATAAATTAGAAAATTAAAAAAAACAATAAAACTGCCTCTACGGCAATAAAATTAATTTATATGAAAGATCATTTCCACGACAGGTGGCGTTTCCTCAAAAAAATACATACTGAATTATTGCATCGTGTAAATGAAAAAATCAAATCTGTAAATGGCATTTACAATCGCTATGCAAATCCGGTTCTTACGGCTGAACATGCACCATTGGAATGGCGATTTGATTTCAATCCCGCTACCAATCCTTATCTTATGGAAAGATTTGGTATCAATGCGGTTTTTAATGCCGGCGCTATCAAATTCAATGGCAAATATTTATTGGCTGCCCGTGTAGAAGGCATTGACCGAAAATCCTTTTTTGCCATTGCTGAAAGCGAAAATGGGATTGATCATTTTACTTTTTGGAAGAGCCCGGTGGTAATGCCTTCATCCAAAGAGCCCGAAACAAACTTATATGATATGCGCCTGGTAAAGCATGAAGATGGATGGATCTATGGAGTATTCTGTACAGAAAAAAGAGACGCTTCTGTTCCTGATGGTGATCAATCTGTGGCTATAGCTCAATGTGGTATAGCAAGAACAAAAGATTTGATAAAGTGGGATCGCCTTCCCGATTTAAAAACCCCATCTCCCCAACAAAGAAATGTAGTACTACATCCTGAATTTGTAAAAAACAAATATGCCTTTTACACAAGGCCACAAGATGGTTTTGTAGATGCCGGATCGGGCGGTGGTATAGGTTTTGGTTTATGTGATGATATTGAAAATGCGGTTATTGAAGATGAAATTGTGATTGATAAAAAAATGTATCATACTGTTTATGAAGCAAAAAATGGCTTAGGCCCTGCACCGATAAAAACAGAAAAAGGTTGGCTCCATCTGGCTCACGGAGTGCGGGCTACTGCAGCTGGACTGAGGTATGTGTTGTATATGTTTATGACCGATCTTAATGATATTACCAAAGTGATTCACAAACCCGGCGGATATTTTATGGCCCCTGAAGAAAATGAAATAACTGGTGATGTATCTAATGTGTTGTTTTCAAACGGTTGGATAAATGATGAAGATGGAACTGTTTATATTTATTACGCATCTTCCGATGTTAGGATGCATGTGGCTACTACCACTATAAAAAAATTATTAGATTACGTGATCAATACTCCCGAAGATGGCTTTACCTCTGCAGCTTCAGTTCAAACAGTGATGAGTATAATAGAAAAAAACAGGAGTTTAGACGATTATAAAAAAGATGGCCGGTTGAAGAAAAATCAGGAGGCATAATTTTTTAATAAATGATGTTAAAACAAAAAGGCAAACAAAAAGCTTTTCTTATTAAAATGGCATGTGGGTGAAATTAATTTTTGATCAGGAATAATTTATGTAAATCAATGAAGCCGCTATTGCATCAATATAAAACCGAAATGGAAAATGAACTGCATAGCATTCTTGATTTCTGGCAAAAAAATACAATAGATGATGCGTATGGTGGATTCTACGGAAAACTTGATAATTCAAATAAAGTTTTTACCGAAGCGCCTAAAGGCTCTGTTTTAAACAGCAGGATTTTATGGACTTTTTCCGCTGCATTTAGTCTTACTAAAAATGTAGATTATTTACATACTGCTGATCGAGCATTCCAATACATAAGTGATTATTTTATTGACAAACAATATGGCGGAGTCTATTGGACAGTGGATTACAGGGGTGAACCGCTCGATTCTAAAAAACAAATTTATGCTTTGGCATTTGCTGTTTATGGCCTTAGTGAATTTTATATTTGCAGCAAAAATGAGAAAGCTAAAAATTCAGCTATTGAATTGTACAACACCATTTTAAAATATAGTTATGATAATGAGAATGGGGGATACATTGAAGCACTAAGCCGCGAATGGAAAGAACTAGGTGATTTACGTCTGAGTAAAAAAGATGCGAATGAGAAAAAATCAATGAATACACATTTGCATGTCCTGGAAGGATTTGCTAATCTGTATAAAATATGGCCCGATGAAGAATTAAAAAACAGGATTGTCGAACTCCTGGATATTTTTCTAAATAATATTATAGATAAAAATACTCATCACCTGATTTTGTTTTTCGATGATGTGTGGAATATAAAATCAAACATTATTTCTTATGGTCACGATATAGAAGCAGCCTGGCTTTTACAGGAAGCGGCAGAAATTATTGGAGAAAAAAAATTAATTGAAAAATTTAAAAAGCAGGCTGTAGAAATTGCGGATCAGGTTATTGAAGGCTTTGATACCGACGGAGGTTTGTGGTATGAATATGATGTGGAAATTAATCATTTAATTAAAGAAAAACATTCCTGGCCACAGGCAGAGAGTATGATTGGATATTTTAATGCCTGGCAAATTACAAGTGATGAAAAATATTTGCAGCAATCTTTTTCAAGTTGGCATTTTGTAAAAAACTATATTAAGGATAAAATAAATGGCGAATGGTTTTGGGGGATAAAAGAAGATAAGAAAGTGATGGATGAAGATAAAGTAGGAATATGGAAATGCCCTTATCATAATAGCAGGGCTAGTATTGAATTAATAAAAAGAATAGATAGAGTTCAATTGAAACAATAATGTATGAATAGAAAACATTTTTTGCGGATATCGGGAGTTTCTTTGGCAGGATTAATCTTTAATTACACATCAGGTGGGATATTCCGGCATGAGCAAATGATTTTACCTGATGAAATGTGGATTCAGTCAGGCAATAAATGGTATAAGTTGGGATCGTCAAATTCTATCAAATATATTTTTGAAGATGTTGAAGTATTGCTAAAACGTACAAACGATGTTTTAGGAGTTTCTGTAAATTCTCCAACAAAACCTTTAAATGCGATAAAACTGAAATGGAAATATTCACTTTCTTCAAATACTCAATTTCTCGGCGATGCCTGGGAAAGAACTTATGGTGATGTATCATGGCAAAAAGAAGAAATGGGCAAAAAAATGCCATGGTACTTTATACAAAATGATAACAATAGCACCAATTGTTTTGGTGTAAAAACAGGCTGCAACAGTATCTGCTACTGGGATGTTGAAAACGATAATGTGCAACTTACTTTAGATACAAACTCTGCTGGCGTAGGTGTGCAATTAGGATCGAGAACTTTACATGCAGCAGAAATTATCACCACAAAGAATAAACCGGGAGAAACTTTGTTTGCCACTTCACAACGGTTCTGTAAACTAATGTGTGATAAACCGAGGTTGCCAAAACAACCGGTTTATGGAATTAACGATTGGTATTTCACTTACGGAAATAATTCAGATGACCTTATTTTAAAACATACATCATTACTTGCTGAACTTGCAACCAATAATGATAATCGCCCTTTCTCTGTGATTGATGCCGGGTGGGCTTCTTATTCACCTTTGCTTCCCGGTGATTGCTGCTGGCAGGATGATTTTTCCCGGCCTAATGATAAGTTTAAGGACATGTCCAAACTGGCAACTAATATAGAAAAATTAGGAATGAGACCAGCTTTATGGACACGGCCTTTATGTGCATCGTACAATACGAAAGCAAATTTACTATTACCAAAAATTAGTGGCCGTGATGATCCAAAAAGGCCAGTTTTGGATCCATCAATTGAAGAAAATATAGAGCATATAAAAAGTAATATTTCCTTGTATAACCAATGGGCTTATAAAATGGTAAAGCATGATTTTACCACATTTGATATTCTGGGTCGATGGGGTTTTGAAATGAAGGAAAGTCTTACGCCCGCTGGCTGGAAGTTTTATGATAACAGCAAGACTACCGCAGAAATTATTTTACACTTGTATACATCAATTCGCGAAGCGGCTGGCGATATGTATTTGATTGGTTGTAATACTTTGAGTCATTTGTCTGCAGGTTTATTTGAATTGAATCGTATTGGAGATGATACCAGTGGAAAAGAATGGGAGCGTACCCGTAAGATGGGCGTAAATACACTTGCTTTCAGAAGCATCCAACATCAGCATTTTTATTCAGCCGATGCTGATTGCGTGGGGCTTACCAACCAGGTTCCATGGATTAAAAATAAACAATGGATGCGCTTGCTCGCAGAAAGCAGCACGCCATTATTTATTTCAGCGCAGCCTGACGCATTAGGTGCTGAGCAAAAGGAATTTATTAAGAAAAGTTTTGCTTCAGCGTCAAGACCTTTACCCGTATGTGAGCCTTTAGACTGGAAGCAAACTAATCTTCCAACTCAATGGAAATTGAATGGAGAGGTTGTGTCATTTGATTGGAGCTAATAAATAATGCAATGCATGAGAGATAAGATATGAAAATGGAATAGATTTTTTGACTAATAATAATATTGTGGATCACCTAAATATATTCGATAATTTTTTTTGCAAAAATTACAGAAACTTTACTCTGTTTGCTTAAAAAAAGAACTAATTTGACCAGGCATTTAATTTATGAAAATTTAAAAAATAATATCATGACAACAAGGCGTTCTTTTCTAAAAACATCAACCGTCCTTTCAGCCGGATTGCTAATGGTTCCTTCTGAATTTAAACCCAAAACATCGCTTATCGGCCTGCAATTATACACGGTCCGTGATGCAATGGCGAATGATCCTTTGGCCACGCTGGCGCAGGTTGCGAAAATAGGATATACATCAGTGGAAGGTGCTACTTATACAGGATCCGAAAAATTTTATGGAATGAGTCCTTCAGAATTTAAAAAAGCATTGAAACAAAATGGTCTTGTTATTCCAAGCAGCCATTACAGGTTAGGTGAGGAAAAAGTAAATGGAAAAGCACAAGCCGGAACAATGCTTAATGATTGGAGCAAAGCGGTAGATGACGCTGCTGAAGTGGGTCTCAAGTATATGGTTTGCGCTTATTTATCTGACGCAGAAAGAGGTGATTTGGATCATTATAAATATGTGGCAGACCAGTTAAATATTGCAGGTGAAAGATGCAAAAAGAACGGTATCCAACTGTGTTATCACAATCATAATTTTGAATTTATAAAACAGGGAGATACTTATCCTTACGATATTTTATTGGGTACTGATAAGGACCTTGTAAAAATGGAAATGGATATTTATTGGATCAAAAGAGCGGGCCAGGATCCAATTGAACTTTTCAAAAAGCACCCGGGCCGGTTTGCTTTGTGGCATGTAAAAGATATGGATAAAACTCCGCAAGAGGATTTTGCTGAAGTTGGAAGCGGGATCATTAATTTCAAAGAAATATTTAAATATAAAAAGTTAGCCGGGATGAAATACTTTTTTGTAGAGCAGGATAAATGCCCTGGTTCACCATTTGACAGTATAACTAAGAGTATTAATTATATAAAAAAGAACTTGGTTTAAATTTAATTATACGCCGCGGTTGATGTGCCACCAACCGCAAGATAGAAAACGAAGTTTTCATTTTTTTGGACTTCTGAGAAAACAATTAAAATAAAAAAACAATTAAAATAAAAAAACAAAATGACCAAAATAAAGAATATAATTTTCATTATTGCGATGCTGGTAACATTATCTCCTTTCGTGTATGGTGCTAAAGTTCCCCATGATTTTTACCAGATAAAAATTTATCATTTAAAAAATAATGACCAGGTAGCACAAGTGGATCAATACCTGCAAGATGCCTACCTGCCTGCATTGCATCGTAATGGAATTAAAAATATTGGCGTATTTAAACCGATTGCTAACGATACTGCCGCTGTAAAATTCGTTTATGTTTTAATTCCTTTTAAATCTACAGATGAATGGATGAATCTTGATAAAAAACTTACAAAAGATGTTGCCTATTTGGCTTCTGCAAAAAGTTTTATAGAAGCGCCTTCAGATAAAGCTCCTTTTGAAAGAATGGAATCAGTTTTACTGGACGCATTTTCCGGCCAGGGCCATTTGTTGATTCCCGCAACAAAAAATGCAGAACGGGTTTTTGAATTAAGAAGTTATGAAAGCCCCACCTTACATCTTGCCCAAAAGAAAATGGCCATGTTTAATAAGGATGAAATCAATATTTTTAACCGGCTTAAATTCAATCCTGTTTTTTATGGCAAAGTGGTGTCAGGTAGCCATATGCCCAATTTGATGTACATGCCCATATTTGATAACGTGGAGCAGCGTAATGCGCAATGGAAAGTTTTTGGCAATGATCCTAAATGGAAAGAAATTTCAACAGATCCTTTCAATGAAAACAAGGTTTCAGTTTCGCATATTGATAGTATTTTAATGCACAGCACTTCTTATTCTGATTATTAATTTTTCTATTATGCAATTCAAATTCTCACGTTTAAAAATTTTACTCCTGGCTGTTAGTATCATACCCTGTGTAAATTCATTTTCCCAAAAAATTGGTGTTTTTGATGGTCAAAATGATATAGGAAAAATATTGCACCCGGGAAGTGGAACTTATAATGCATCTTCCGGAGATTATTTATTATCCGGATCAGGGACCAATATCTGGTTTACCCATGATGATTTTCATTTCGTTTGGAAAAGGATGAAAGGAAATTTCATTCTGCAGGCAAGAGGCCATCTTATTGGAAAGGGCGTAGAAGAACATCGCAAATTTGGTTGGATGGTTCGCACCAATCTTGACAGCACTTCTGCAATGGTTGCTGCCACAATTCATGGCAGTGGACTTACTTCCCTGCAATACAGAAAGGCTCCTAAAACAAATGTTGAGGAAAAGCAATTTACTATCTCCGGCCCGGATGTGGTTCAGTTAGAAAGAAAAGGCAATCAATACATCATGTCTGTTGCTCATTTTGGTGAGCCATTTGTAACGCAACAAATTACTGATGTTGAACTGGGTGATGATGTGTATGTGGGAATGTTTATCTGTGCGCATAATAAAGATGTGGTAGAAAAAGTTTCATTCGATAATGTGCGGATTATTGTCCCTGCAAAAGAAGATTTTGTTCCGTACAAAGATTATATCGGAAGTAATATTGAAACTATGGAAGTGTCTACCGGCAAAAGAAAAATTGTATATACCTCGCCAAAATCACTGCAGGCGCCTAACTGGACACGTGATGGAAAAATTTTAGTATACAATACAAATGGATTGATGTACCGTTTCAATTTACAAAATCATAAAACTGAATTGATCAATACAGGTTTGGTAAAAAATAATAACAACGATCATGTACTTTCTTTTAACGGAAAAATGCTGGGATTAAGTGGTGCCAGTGTAGATGGAAAATATAACTCAGTTGTTTATACGGTTCCCATAACAGGTGGGCAGCCAAAGCAGATCACTCCCACCGGCCCTTCCTATTTGCATGGTTGGTCGCCAGATGGAAAGTGGCTAACGTTTACGGGTGAACGAAATAATGAATTTGATATTTATAAAATTCCTTCAAATGGAGGAATAGAAATTCGTCTTACCACTTCTCCGGGTTTAGATGATGGCTCAGAGTATAGTCCGGATGGAAAATACATTTACTTTAACTCCATTAGAAGCGGCCTGATGCAATTATGGAGAATGAAGCCTGACGGAAGCGATCAGGAGCAGTTGACCAATGATGAATATAATAATTGGTTTGCGCATGTATCACCCGATGGTAAGTGGATCGTTTGTTTATCTTTTGAGAAAGATATAAAACCGGATGATCATCCTTTTTATAAACATGTTTATTTGCGCATTTTACCGGCTGGTGGCGGCACACCCAAAGTGATTGCTTATTTATATGGTGGGCAAGGTTCTATCAACACACCATCATGGTCGCCGGATAGCAGGAAAATAGCCTTTGTTAGTAATTCTAATTTACAAAAATAATTTTCTCAAAAAATATTTTTTAAAAATTAAACCTTAAATAAAAAATTCAAAATGAAAAATGTAATCAGGATAAGCCAATTCATAATTTACTTATGTTTTATACTAATGATTGTAATACCTGGAAAAAGTATTGCTCAGTCCGGTAAAACCGCAATAGAATCTAAGATCAATGCAATGGTAAAGAAAATGACCTTAGAAGAAAAAGTTGGACAAATGGCCCAGGTTTCTATTGAATCTTTAGGAAGTATTCAAAACGGAAATTTTGTTTTCAACCAGGATAAATTCAGAGACGCGGTAGTTAATTACAAAATTGGTTCTATCCTTAATACGCCTGGTTTACAAAATCCTCGGCAGTGGAATACTATTATTGGAGAAATACAAAATGCTGCCAAAGAAACGTCGATGAAAATTCCTGTTCTTTATGGGCTTGATGATAATCATGGTGTAAACTATGTTGCAGGCGCTACGCTTTTTCCCCAGGAAATAGGACAGGCCGCTACATGGAATCGTCAATTAATTTTTAATGCGGGAGTTATTACTGCTTATGAATCAAGAGCAGCAAGCGTGCCGTGGACATTTTCACCGGTGTTGGATTTAGGAACAAATCCGCAATGGCCGCGCATTTGGGAAGGTTATGGAGAAGACCCTTACCTGGGTTCAGAGATGGGTGTTCAATTTGTAAAGGGCGTTCAGAATCCTTTAGGCAGCAAAGATAAATTGGCTGTGAGCATTAAACATTACATGGCATATTCTGATCCCAAAACAGGCCACGACAGAACCGACGCATGGATACCTGAAAATTATTTGCGGGAATATCATTTACCGGCTTTTCGGGCTGCAGTTGAAGCAGGTGCAAGAACAGTGATGGTGAATTCAGCTTTGATTAACGGCATACCAACTCATATCAATAAACACATGCTTACCGACATTTTGAAAAATGAATTGGGCTTTACAGGTTTTATTGTTTCTGATTGGCAGGATATTGAAAATGTGTATCGACGCGATCATATCACTAATAATATCAAAGATGCTGTCATGCTTGCAATTAATGCAGGAATTGATATGTCAATGATTCCTTACGATTATAAAGAATTTTGCACAGATCTGATCGCGCTGGTAAAGGAAGGTAAAGTGCCAATGAGCAGGATTGATGATGCAGTTACAAGAATTTTAAGAGTGAAAGAAGAGTTGAGACTTTTTGAAACACCCATGACTTACGCAAAAGATTATCCAAAATTTGGAAGTCCTGAATTCCAAAAAGCAGCTTACAATACTGCTGCGGAATCTATCACACTTTTAAAAAATACAAATAATATTTTGCCCTTACCTAAAAATGCTAAAGTGCTCGTAACAGGCCCTAATGCTAATTCTATGAGAACTTTAAACGGCGGATGGACTTATACCTGGCAAGGAGAAAAAACCGATGAGTATGCTGAAAAATACAACACTATTTTAGAAGCCGTACAAAAAAAACTGGGCCCCGTGAATGTAACTTATGAAGAAGGCGTTGCTTATAATATGAAGGGACAATATTTTGAAGATTCTGTTGTAAATATTGATGCTGCAGTAAAGGCTGCTGCAAGTGTAGATTATATTTTATTATGTATTGGCGAAAACAGCTATACTGAAACGCCGGGCAACCTTAATGATTTGACTTTATCTGATAACCAGCTTTTACTGGCGCAGGCCATGATTAAAACAGGAAAACCTGTAATTTTTCTTTTGAATGAAGGTCGCCCGAGAATTATAAGGAGTATAGAACCCGGTGCTGC
This sequence comes from Hanamia sp., assembly GCA_036565505.1. Taxonomy (GTDB): domain Bacteria; phylum Bacteroidota; class Bacteroidia; order Chitinophagales; family Chitinophagaceae; genus Ginsengibacter. The sequence goes on along the minus strand of DATCMY010000138.1, from coordinate 31,861 downwards.
TGCTATATTGGACATGTATCTTCCATCCAATTTTGGCGCTGATGCATTAGCTGATATTCTTACCGGTGATGTAAACCCAAGCGGTAAACTCCCAATCACTTATCCCAGGTACACCAATTCATTGGCTGGTTATATTCATAAACCATCCGAAGGAAATGGTAATCCACAGGGCAGTGATTTCTTTCCTCAATATCAATTTGGTTATGGATTATCCTACACCACTTTTGAATACAGTGATATCAAAATAAATAAGAAAAGTTTTTCTCCCGATGAAACAGCAACGATCAATGTTACCGTAAAAAATACCGGTAACAGGGAAGGGAAGGAAGTCGTTCAATTATTTGTGTCGGACCTTGTTGCGTCCTTAACACCTGATGTAAAAAGATTACGTGGGTTTGAAAAAATAGATTTAAATCCCGGTGAATCAAAAACAGTAACCTTCAAATTGCCGGTTAAAAATCTGGCATTTGTAAATACTGCGAATAAAAGAATATTGGAAGCGGGAGATTTTAAAATTCAAATTGAAAATCTTACTTCATCATTCAATGTCAATCAGACAAAAACATTTTAGATTTCTGAATCATTAAAACAAAATATGCTGATATGAAAATTAAACTCTTTTTAATCGTTTTTCTTTTTTGCTCCTTATTAAGCAAAGCACAAAAGTTTGAAGGGCTAGCGCTCACTCCGCCTATGGGCTGGAATAGCTGGAATACTTTTCAAACTAATATTAGTGATAATCTGGTTAGGGGAATAGCGGATGAAATGGTTTCATCGGGAATGAAAGATGCAGGCTATACCTATCTTGTATTGGATGATGGCTGGATGGCAATGGAAAGAGATGCTAACGGAAACCTGGTTCCTGATCCCAAAAAATTTCCCAATGGAATGAAAGTATTGATTGACTATGTTCATTCAAAAGGATTGAAGTTCGGATTGTACAATTGTGCCGGCACAAAAACATGTGCAGGCTATCCCGGAACAAGAGGCTACGAATACCAGGATGCTAGATTTTATGCTTCTCTCGGAATTGATTATTTGAAATTTGACTGGTGCAATACCGAAGGTATTAATGCAAAAGAGGCATATGCTACTATTAGCAAAGCATTGAAAGCCGCTGGCCGGCCTATTGTTTTCAGCTTATGTGAATGGGGCGATAATAAGCCTTGGTTGTGGGCAGAAAATGTGGGCGAGTTGTGGCGCACAACCGGCGATATTTCTGCAAAGTTTGATGGCTATCTTGATCATGGTACCTGGAAACAATTGGGGGTAATGCCAATTGCTGATATGCAAAATGGATTGAGAAAATATGCAGGTCCTGGTCATTGGAACGATCCCGATATGCTTGAAGTGGGTAATGGTATGACGGTGAATGAAGACAGGACTCATTTCTCCTTATGGTGTATGCTTGCAGCACCTTTGATTGCCGGTAATGATTTGAGAAAAATGTCGAAAGAAACAAAAGAAATTTTAACCAATAAAGAAGTAATTGCCATCGATCAGGATAATGCGGGCATGGAAGGTTATAAATACAAATCTGAAGATAGCCTTGAGATTTATGTAAAGCCTTTAAGCAATGATGATTGGGCTGTATGTTTTGTGAACAGATCTGATAAACCCATGCAGGTAAATTTTAATTGGAAAGATGAGTTGATAAAAGATAACCTTTTCAACAAAACGATGGATGCAAAAAACCATACTTATAAAATCAGGAACTTATGGGCTAAGAGTAATGCAGGCGATACACAAAAACCTTTGTCCGCCATGTTGCCTTCTCATGATGTAATTATGTTGAAGCTATCAAAATAATTTTATAAGGTAATAGATCAACATTGTGAAAACGATAATTTTTTATTTTATTAGTGATTTTAATTTGGCATAATCTATATACCTGAAAGTCAAAAATCCGATCAGGGAATCGGGGATCAACATTGCGGCTATTGTTACAGGAAGGCTATAGATTAACACCATTTGGTAATAGCTGGCTTCATCATTTTATAATAAAAAAGGAGGCTGTCAGCCAGCCTCCAGTAATGGGTTTTCAATAATTAGGATGAAAAAAGGTGTTATTCTATATAAACAATTCATTTTAGAATCTAAAAATTTTCATTTCTAAAATTAGCCTTAATAAAAAGATGTTCTTGTGACTTATAAACCTCGGGATTTTTTAAAATCCGGCAATCAAAAAAATAAGTAAAAGCAATAGAGATTATTCGTAGGAAACTGTATATAAAGTTATCAACTTATTATTGATTATTCAAAATTATCTTGATTTTTTTTTAAATAATTAATAAATAATGATTTGATTGATCAAGAACATTATAATTAAAATGGATAATCAATACCAATAGTAGCATTAAAATTTTCATAGCGCCACTGGCGGTTGGAGTCTGATGTACCAAAAAGATTCTTAAAATTTATATCCGGAATTTGCCATCCATCATTTTTTGAAATATCAGGTCTTTTAAATCTAAAACCTACATCAAATCTTAAAAGAAAATAAGTAAAATCGAACCGGAAACCTACACCGGAGGCTACTCCCAATTGTTTATATATATTCTGAAATTTAAATTGAGTAGTATCATAACCGCCGTCCGGCCTGGTATTTTTTAAATTCCAGATATTGCCCACATCAGTAAAAAGCGCCATTTTAAAAAGTATGGCATTGGAAAAAAGTGGTGCTACATTAAAACGGTATTCTGCATTTCCTTCCAGTTGAATATCGCCAGTACGATCATTGAATAATCTGTTGTTATATGCTGCCAGGGTTTGTCCGCCTACACCAATTCCCCGCACTGGCCAGGCTCGCATACTGTTAGGGCCGCCACCAAAATATTGTTTAAAGAATGGAAGGGTAGTATCGCTTTTCGAAATTGGAATTCCTACACCGGCAAATGCACGAAATGCAATTGCTGATTTTGGATGGTTGATGGTATAAGTGTATTCGCCATCTATTTTTACAAACTCTTTTAAATATTTATTGAAAAAATTTCCGTTCTGTGCATTTTTGCCTTTTAATTTTAATAAACCATAAGGCAATCCCGATTCTTCCAGGTTGGCTTTGATGGTCCTTATCAATTTAGGATTTTTGGGATTGGCATGTACTTCATTATAACTCAGGCTGGAGCCCATTACCAAAGCGGTATTAAATGAATAACGTAAAAATGGGTTCGCATTTAAAGTACTGTCAAAGCTGGCAGACCGGTTATACAAGCGGCGATAATCAAAATTAAAAAGTTTAAAGCTCCACAAATGTTTTTCATTGTTGGTCCAGTTAAAACCGTATGCTGTATTAAATATTTGCTGATTAAAAAAATCAACTCTGTTGATTAAAGAGGCATTGGAATTAATGAAAGATTGTTTTGTAATCAAATTCTGTTTGTTCCAAACTTTAAATGGAAAAATAAATTTTGGGAAAAGAAGGCTATTAGAATAGGTTACTTCATTGGAATTTACAAACGTGCCAAAACTATTTCTATGCGAGGTATTGAATTCAGCACCTACTTTTATCGAATTCGTCATGCGGATTGCTGATTGAGCAAGGTTTCTGTCGGTCACTGATAAATTTCCGGAAACGCCAAGGAGATTGCCGGTTGTTGCCGAAAGGTTATTGGTTGCATTGTTGGCAGAATAACTCAATTCAATATTTCCTTCAAATCCATATCTTTTGAGTGGAATTAATTTTACAACCATGTCAAGCAGGTTGGTATCTTTTTTCTCAATAATATCGATAGTGGGGCTTTCCCATACGCCCAATTTATAAAAATCATTAATCGTTTTGAAATAATCCTGTTGCCGGAATACGTCACCTTTTTTCATTGAAAGGCTCGAACTGGGTAGCGAGGTTCTGAAACGCTTTTGATGATATTCTGAGGTAAAGTTTTTAAAAGTTTGAATCTGAAAAATGGAATCAGTGTATTTATCTCCCGGAACATAATCGGGTAAAATATAAATATTGTTGATATAATATTTTTGAAGATTGGTACTGTCCGGCGAATTGTTCAATTGAAATCCCAGCCTTATGGTGGGTTTATTTCTTTTTTCATTTGCCTCTGCCAATAACCGCAATTGTTCAAATGGATCTTCCGAAACACTTGTTAATGCCTCAATAGAAGTGTCACCGGTAACTCTTATTTCATCCGCAGTAAATTTGTAATAGCCATGGTCTCTGTAAAGATTTACAAGCCTGTTCGTTTCCAGTTGTATGGCACTTTTTGTAACAGGTGTATTGGGTTGCAGGGTAGATTCATTTTTAGTTGAGATCGCAAGGTTTTGCAATTCAGGTTTATCAAAAAGAAAAGCCAGGGTATCTACCAGGGTTCGCTTGCCGGTCACTACATCGTAATTAATAATTATTCTTTTTTCGGCTCCGTTTTTTTTGATAACCGTATCAAAGGTATAGGTAACCACCGGATTGTAATAACCAATATTCATCAATGATGTACGCATATTGGAGGCGGATTGAATAATAGCCATCGTATCAAAAACCGGAGGTTTTGTAATATAATGCAGGAAGAAAAACTTATCAACAATATTTACTTTTGCACTATCATCAAGTTGTGTATTTAATTTAGATTTTATAATTACTTTTTCATCTTTGCCGGCGCCCGATGCAGTGAGACTGATATTATTTTTAAAAACAAAAGGAATATTTTTTTGATACTTTCGTATGGTAGTTATTCCGGAATATTTGGTTTTGGTGGTAACACAACCTGATAAAAATATCAGCGCTATTAATACAGAAAATAAGAGTACGGGTATTTTAGAAGGCATAATTCCTTTCATAATTTAGAGCCAATGTTGACCAATAAGATTGTCAAATATATTCAAAGTTTAAGCCATAAAAAATTCAGGGATGAAGAAGGGGCTTTCATTGCCGAAGGGCCCAAGGTGGTTTCGGAATTTCTTTTGTCAAAAAAGTTCGAATGTATTATGGTTTGTGCAGAGAAGGATTGGCTTTTTGAAAATAGCTCTCTTGTAAATACCATTTCTCCTGAAAAAATATTTGAAATTGATGATCATTGGTTGCAAAGAATTTCACAATTAAAAACGCCCAATAAAGTGGTGGCGGTTTTTAAACAAATTAATTCTTCAAAAGACAAGAATTTTAAAGATAAAATAAGCATTATGCTTGATGATATCCAGGATCCGGGCAATTTGGGAACCATCATTCGTAATGCGGATTGGTTTGGAATAGAAAATATTATTTGCAGTGAAAATTGCGTGGATTGCTATAATCCGAAAGTAGTTCAATCTACTATGGGTAGTCTGGCAAGGGTAAATATTTTATATACTGATTTGGCTACTTTTATTCAAAAAAACAAGATCAATGTATATGCCGCGGCCTTATCAGGCACATCTGTTTTTGAGACCGGCAAAATCAAGGAAGGCATTATTTTAATAGGAAATGAATCCAAAGGTATTCATGAGGATATTTTAAAATTGGCTACTCAAAGGATTACCATTCCCCGCTTTGGCCATGCGGAATCCCTGAATGCTGCTGTAGCATCAGGAATTATTCTTTCACAAATCAAAAGATACTGATTGAAAATTGAAAACGCATTCATAACTCACTTTTACCTAAACTCTATTGCCTTCACTGGTTGTATTTTTCTAACCAATAAAGAGGGAATGATCAGCATTAAAAAACAGATAATCAAGGTACCCACATCAATGGCTGCCACTTGCCACCATATTACATTGGCATGGGCTACTTTCATAAAATAAGCTTCTTCATCTAATTTAATAAATCCTGTTTTTTCCTGCAGGTAACAAATGCCTAAACCAAATAAAGTACCGGCAATTACACCTGTAAATGCAATGATGGTAGTATTGTATAGAAATATTTTTTGTATGGTAAAATTTTTTGCGCCAAGGGCTTTTAATATTCCCACCATTTTGGTTCGTTCCAATACAAGAATAATAAGACAGGTAATTAAATTAACAACAGCTACCACCATCATGATGACAAGCAAAATACTTTTTATGCGGCCCTGCAAATTGAGCCAGTCAAATATATTAGGATAAATTTCCTGTATGGTTTTGCTGTACCATCTTCCGGGCAGTACCTCTGCATCGAATAAATAATTATTGACCGAATCAGTCTGCTTATAATCTTTTAAAAAAATTTCATAACCACCTATCTGTTCAGGCGACCAATCGTTCAGGCGCTGGATTAATTTAAGATCGCCAATGCAAAAATTATGATCATATTCATCTATTCCTGTTTTAAAAATTCCCGCAATTTTTAATTTACGGGCTCGCTGACTGCCATCACTCTGTATGAATAAAATAATGGCGCTGTCACCTACATTAGCCTCAAGTTGGTTGGCAGTATAGGCTGAAATATCAATGTCTTTGCTATAGCCGCTATCGGTAAATGAAATCCATTTTCCTTTCACCAGGAATTGATTGATACGGTTGAAGTCAAAACTGCCGTCGACCCCTTTCATCAACACGCTTTCAATATCATCCTTATACCGGATGATCGCTGATTTGGTAGCATAACGCGCCACATTTTTTACCTGCGGCATTCCTTTTAAAAAAAGCTCCAGGGTATCATTTTTATCTATAGGCGTTTCTTCTGCAATGTTTGCCTGCGTCATTACATTTTGTTGTACACGTATGTGCCCCCAGAAACTAAAAACCTTGTCGCTGATTACCTTTTGAAAACCATTAACAAAGCTTAATGCAACTATCATCACCGCTACGCTTATCATAGTAGCAGTAATGGCCAGCCCGATAATGAACCTTGAAAAAGTTTTTTGCCTGTTAAAGGCAATTCGCTTTGCTATAAATGAGGAAACATTCAAACGATGTACATTTGGTATCTTGTAAAACTAATTTTTTTTAAAACATTTAAATGAAATCAATACAATTAATTCTTCCTGCCTTCCTGTTTTTTCTTTTTTTTGGCAATAATTTATCAGCCCAAACTCCTGATAGTATTTATACAAATAACATAACTACGGTAAGGCTTTATAATTACGGCAATCAACTCACATTGCCCATAATTAATTTAAACAGTAACGAACAGGTAGAATTGGATTTTGATGATTTAGATGCTGATGTAAAATATTATTACTACACTTATCAACTTTGTAACAGCGATTGGACACCGGCCAATCTTGGCCAGTTTGATTATATAAAAGGGTTTACCCAATTACGGATTAATAATTATCGCTTTTCATCAATTGCCCTTACCAGATATACACATTACCAGGCGATATTACCCGACAGAAGCTGCTATCCCACAAGATCCGGTAATTATTTATTGAAGGTTTATTTAAATGGCGATACTTCAAAATTAGCATTCACCAAAAGATTAATGGTAGTAGATAATAAAGCGGCAATTGCCGCAAGAGTGGTGCAGCCTTTTGCGCCCGAGTTTTCCCGTACCCACCAAAAACTTCAATTTACGATAGATGTAAAGGGGTTGAATTCTTTCAATGCGGCGCAACAAATCAAAGTGGTAGTGCTTCAAAATTATCGTTGGGATATAGCCATGAAAAATCTTGCTCCTGCCTTTATCCGGGGAAGTACTTTAGAATATAATTCAGAAAATTCAGGAATTTTTCCTGCGGGAAAAGAATGGCGCTGGCTTGATTTAAGAGATTTTCATTTGCAAAGCGACAGGGTGCTTACAGCCGATTATAATAAGAAATCAACGGATGTTTTTTTGCGACCCGATGGTCCGCTTGCCGGGGAACGTTATGTATATTACCGTGATAACAACGGTATGTCTATTATAGAAGCTATCCGCGGTATTAATCCTTTTTGGGAAGGAGATTATGCTACCGTTTATTTTTCATTTGTGCCTCCTAATGGTGTGGCTTATCCGAATAAGGATATTTATCTTTTTGGCCAATTGACGAATTATAATTTAACCGACAGCCTGAAAATGACATTCAATCCTGAAAAAGGAAAATATGAAACCCATCTTTTTATGAAACAGGGTTATTATGATTATACCTACCTGGCGGCAGATAAAAATAATCCGGCTATACACAATGAACTGGATGGAAATTATTTTGAAACTGAAAATCTATATACCATCCTTGTTTATTACAAATCATTCATTGGCCGTGCCGATGAATTAATAGGAGTGGCTACTTTTGATTCAAGAACAGACCAGCCGGGGTTGAGCTTTTAAGAAAAAATTTTATTATTAATTGGCTGAATTTTTAACCGCTTGTTTAATTACGAAATGATTTTTTATTCAATTTTTCATTGTAGATCTTTATGAATTTTATATGACGGTAAAGTAAATTAAGATAGTTTTTAAAGATTTTATTTTCTTATGACATAAAGTCTGGCAAAATAACAGATATTTAAACGATTCATTCAACCTTTAAAAATAAAATATAATGAAAAAATTTCTGAGCATCCCTGCAATTTTATTAATGGGATTAGTGTCTTGCAATTCGGGAACCAGCAATGAAACTGCTGCTACTTCAGATTCAACAAGTACGCAAACAGACACATCGCATTCCACAATGAATATGACTACGGTAGCAGCTCTTCCTGAAGTTCCTGCCGGTGCTAAAGTGTTTTTTAAAAATCTTAAGAATGGAGAAACAATGTCTTCTCCGGTTAATGTGGAAATGGGTGCTACAGGAATTTCAATTGATTCTGCAGGATCCATAAAACCAAATTCGGGTCATTTTCATATTTTAATTGATGCGGAAGATTCAATAGCCTCGGGCACCGTTGTGGCAAAAGACAGTACACACCTCCATTTTGGTAATGCTCAGAAAGAGGCTACTCTTACCTTAGCTCCAGGGAAGCACAAACTCGCCTTACAATTTGCTGATGGAGCTCATCGCTCTTATGGTAGTAAATTAGCTACTTCTATTACAGTAAATGTCAAAAAATAAATTATTAAATTAAAGATTTGTGAACTCCGGATTAATTACCGGAGTTTTTTTATGGTATAAATAAGTATTCCTGCTTTTGATTTAGGTAATAATATTTTAAAAGAAAACAAGCCCAGCAAGCTTTTGCATCCCGGCAAATTCTATTATTTTCAAAAATTTATTTTAATTAACTACAATTTAATTGTACTGGTATCGTTTTTGCAATAGATAATATTAATATTACCCAAATCAAATTTCCTATGAAGATTTTATTCTTATCTATTTCAATTTTTTTGTTTGCAAATATTGCAATGGGACAAAAATTTCATTTAAATCTTTTCGGTGGCGCTACCAATTACCAGGGCGATTTGCAGGATAAGAGATACACTTTCGATCAGGCACATTTGGCGGGAGGCTTTGGCCTTTCTTACGATCTTACTGATCATTTTTCCTTAAGGTCTGGTATTTTGTTTGGTAAAGTTTCGGCGAATGATAAATACGGAAGAAACAAAGCAAGAAATTTGAATTTCACCTCCAATCTTACCGAAGTAAATCTTGGAGTAGAATATTTTATTACTCCATTGCAGGATCATGCGCTCACTCCTTATGTATTTGCAAGCCTGGCGGTTTATCATTTTAATCCTTATACTAAAGATACTACCGGAAAGCAATATTATTTGTCTCCCTTAAGTACCGAAGGACAAGGTTTTGTTGCAGGAAAAAATTATTATAACCTTACTCAATTGGCTATTCCTTTTGGAGGTGGTGTAAAAATGTCTTTGAGCGATAATATAAATGTTGGTCTCGAACTCGGATTTAGAAAATTATTTACTGATTATCTTGATGATGTAAGCAGCACCTATGTAGATCAGTCATTACTTGGTGCTAACAGGGGATCAAAAGCTGTAGAACTTGCTTATCGTGGAAATGAACTTAAAAGTGGCGCTCCTTATCCTGCGGCAGGAACACAACGTGGTAGTGCAACCCATAAGGACTGGTATTATTTTACCGGGCTGACTCTTTCATTCAGGTTAGGTAGTGGGGATGGTAATGGTAATGGAAATGGGAAGCGTTCAGAATATGGATGCCCAGTGAATGTGAGATGATAAAAAAGAATTGATAAATAAAGAGAATTAGTGAAAGTGAAATAAGGAATAAGAAAGTGCAGGGAATATTTTTCTTCAAGGATTGATTATGAGTTATCATTTTCAACTATCAAAGTATAGAATCCGTTTTCCAACCCAGCGGTATCAATTATCTTTGCCATACTATGGCTTATAAAAATCTCCAGGAATTTATTGATGTTCTAGAAAAAGAAAATGAACTGCTTCGAATTAAAGAATATGTAAATCCGCATTTAGAAATTGCTGAAATTACAGACAGGATCAGCAAAAGTAAAGATGGCGGCAAAGCATTGCTTTTTGAAAATACCGGCTATGATTTTCCGGTACTGATGAATGGTTATGGAAGTGAAAAAAGAATGTGCCTTGCGCTGGGTGTGCATGATTTAAACGATGTAGCAAAAGACATCGAAAATTTATTTCATCTGCTTTCATCTCCCAAAGAAAATATAATAGATAAATTAAAATTGTTACCAAAACTTGGGCAGTTTGCCAGTTGGATGCCTAAGGTGATAAGTGGCAGGGGAGAGTGCCAACAAGTAGTTATGCAGTGTCCGGATATTACTAAACTTCCGGTGATTACCTGCTGGCCAAAAGATGGAGGCCCGTTTGTAACACTTCCAATTATTCATACAAAAGACCCGAATAATAATTCAAGGAATGTAGGCATGTACCGCATGCAGATTTTTGGCCCAAAGCTTACGGGCATGCATTGGCACAAACATAAAGTTTCGGCAAAACATTTTAATGAATATAAAAAATTAAATAAACGTATGCCCGTTGCTGTTGCACTTGGTGGCGATCCGGTTTATGCTTATGCTGCTACAGCTCCTTTGCCTGAAAATGTTGATGAATATATGCTTGCCGGATTTTTGCGTAAGAAAAAAGTGGAATTGGTAAAATGTATTTCACAGCCAGATGTGGAAGTGCCTGCTGACGCTGATTTCATAATAGAAGGTTATGTAGATCCCAGTGATGAATTAATTTGGGAAGGACCTTTTGGCGATCATACGGGTTATTATTCTTTGCCGGATTGGTATCCGAAATTTCACATTACTGCTATCACGCATAAAAAAAATGCAGTTTACCCTGCAACTATTGTTGGAATTCCTCCACAAGAAGATGCATGGTTGGGAAAAGCGACTGAACGGATATTTTTGGCTCCTATTAAAATGACTTTAGTCCCTGAAATAGTTGATATGGAAATGCCGGTTGAAGGTGTGTTTCATAATTTAGTAATTGCCAAAATACAAAAGGATTATGCAGGGCAGGGGCAGAAAGTAATGAATGCCATGTGGGGTGCCGGGCAAATGATGTTTAATAAAATATTGGTAGTTACGGCTTCCCCAGGCGCATCTGGAGGGAGGGATTTTGAAGTTTTTCCTATTACAGACTATTTACGTTTAGCCAAAGATGTTTTTATGAATTTGAATCCTGCTACAGATATTTATTTTTCGCAGGGGCCAATGGATGTGCTGGATCACAGTTGTAGTAAAATGGGTTTTGGCGGTAAAATGTGCATTGATGGAACCTTTAAATATGATGAAGAAAAGGATGATCTTTTCTTAAACGATAAACCTTTGTTTTCTGCAGAAACTGCGGACGAACTTTTAAAAACTTTTCCTGAAATAAAGAAGATTAATTTTTCCTTGATCAAACAGGAAATCCCATGCTTAATCATTTCTGTTGAAAAGAACAGGAAGCATCATATAAAAGAATTGCACGAAGAAATTGGAATACTACAATCTATTGAATGTATAAAAATGATTTTGTATGTAGAGCATACTGTGGATGCAAATGATCTGCCGGTAGCTCTCTGGCGTTTTTGTAATAATCTTGATCCCAAACGCGATCATTTTATTATTAAAATACAATCCACATTGCAACCTGATAAATATATTGCCTGCATTGGTTTTGACGGCACGTTGAAGACAAAAGAATTCGATGATTTTTATCGCGATTGGCCAAACATCATTATCGCTGATGATAAAACTATTGCTTCAGTTGATGCAAAGTGGCCAAGGCTCGGCCTTGGAAAATTTATTCCTTCACCATCTTTGAAATTTAAAAATCAAATGTATGGTGAGGAAGCTGTTGCGGAAATGTAAATCCTCGAATTTGAAATGACGATGAAAAATTTAATGAAATAATTATCCTTTTTATTTATTTAATTTTTTATAAGCATTATGTATATCGATTAAAGAAGCTATATAAATACTTCTACCATGAGTGCCAATTACAATTTCATTCGCGGTTTTTTGTATAGCAATATCATGTACAGGCACAGAAGGTAGTTTTCCTAATGTCATAAAACTTTTTCCCCTGTTGAAGGAAGCATATAATCCATTATCACTCCCTACGTACAAAATATCTTCATACAACGGGTCCTCTTTAATCACGTTTAAAGGTTCTGCAGGGAGATCTTTTCCCAATGCATTCCAGGTTTTCCCAAAATCTTCACTCACAAATAGCCATGCCGTAAAATTATCATCGCGATAACCATTTAGTGTAGCATATACTCTTCCTTCCTTAAAAGCAGAAGCAACCACGCGGCTTACATATAAATTCTTTGGAAGATCAGAACTTACTAACGTCCATGTGTAGCCGTCATCTTTGCTTAATTGAATATTTCCATCATCTGTACCAGCATAGATTAATCCAAATCTCATGGGAGATTCACTAAAACTAACTATGGTACCATATGGAACATTGCCCGCTTTTTTCCCTTTGGTTAAATCTCCACTTAAAGGTATAAGTGTTTCTGCTTTATCCATACTGCGATAAAAAATATTAGTTCCCATGTAAAAAATATCCTGATTAAATTGGCTCAATAATATGGGTGTTTGCCAATTGAAACGAAGTTTTTCGGCATCAAGATCAGCCATGGGATGGATGCTTTTTTCTTTTCTTCTCTCATCTACATTTTTTCTTTGGTATTCGCCAAATTGCGAACCTAAATACACGGTTTTATTATTCCTTGTATCTACCTGCACCTGCATACCATCTCCGCCACCTAAATTTTTCCAGTTATCATTGGTGAAATTATATTCATCATCACTCCTGGTTCCGGAAGATCCGTACCAAACTCCATTATCCTGTATGCCGCCATATACATTGTAAGGTTTGGCATTATCAACTGTAATGGAGTAGAACTGTGCTACCGGCGGTGTATTGGCTTTAAACCAATGCTTTCCATTATCATAAGTTATGTTACAACCGCCATCGTTACCGGCTACCCAATTACTGTCGGCCAAAGGATTGATCCATGCTCCGTGCCAGTCAGGATGTGTAGTAGATTTGTCAACAGCTTTAAATGTTTGTCCTCCATCCATACTCAACATCAAACTAAATCCATTAATAATTACTTTATTTTCATTTACCGGGGATACGGAGATCTTTCCAAAATAATATCCATAGGTATTGTAAAGATCCAAACCATGTGTATTTACTTTTTTCCAGGAAGTGCCACCATTATCGCTTCTATACACTTCGCAGCCAATAATGGGAGAATCAAACATTTCTGAATTAGCATCTGATAAATAATCATAAATAGCGGTAGGCTTTACTTTACCGGAACGAACCATTTCTTTTACCAATGAATCACGGTATTTAGGAGGAAAATTATTCCGTATTAAAAATGAATCCAGTTTTTTACTATCCAATTGCAGGAAGTTTTCTTTTGAAATATTTTTAAAATCTTTTAATACATACCGGGTAGTATCTGTTTTTTTTGTTGCGGTATCAGGCCGGTGATTTTGATTATCTAAAGTAGCATAAATAATTTGCGGATTAGAAGCATATACGGCAATGCCAATTCGGCCAATACCATCTCCATCCGGGAAACCTGTTCCATTACCGGTAATTTTTTTCCAGGTATTACCCCCATCATTACTTTTATAAATAGCAGAGGTCTTTCCTGATTCTACAAAATTCCATGCCCTTCTCTCACGGTGCCACATACACGCATATAGTTCATTGGAATTTTTAGGATTAATATCCAAATCAATAGTACCAGTATTATCATCTATGTATAAAGTTTGTTTCCAGGTTTTTCCTCCATCAATAGTTTTATAAACTCCTCTTTCTTTATTGGGAGAATATAAATGCCCTATTGCCGCCACCCAAGCAATATCCTTATTTGTAGGATCAAGAATTATTTTCCCGATGTGCTGACTTTCCGGCAACCCAAGGTATTGCCACGTTTTTCCTTTATCTGAACTTTTATAAACACCCATGCCCGAATAAGAGGAACGGCTGCTGTTGGCTTCTCCGGTTCCTACCCATATTTCGCCATCTTTCCAGTTTACTGCTATGTCACCGATTCCTATTACATCTTCGTGATCAAATAAAGGAATAAAACTTTGCCCGTTATTTACTGTATGCCAAAGACCGCCGGTAGCGTAAGCCACATAAAATTCTGTTGGATTTTCGGGGTTAACATCTACATCTACCACTCGTCCACTCATTGATGCCGGTCCTATGTTTCTGAATTTTACATAATTCAAAACGGATTGGCTTTGCAATAAATTTCTTTTTGTGGAGTTATTTAATCTTTCAGAAGCTGGTGTAGGCTTCCATTGTGCATAAGCAGGAGCAAAGGTTAAAATTGTTACAAACAAGACTCCCAACTGCAGATAAACACGTGTTAATTTGGTAAATTTGGTATTGAAAAACATCATAAAAATTTTAAAATGAAAGGAATTTTTAGAGTCCATAAGTTAGCAATGATATTTATAGTCTTGCAATTAGTTTTATCACAAGCTGAGGCACAATATAAAACATATAAACTTTCTATAAAAGGAGATACTTTAAATGCCATTGATAACAAAGGATTAAAACAGGGAAAATGGGTAATACATGTAGATCCATTGCGCGGTGAACCCGGGTATGAAGCGGAAGGAATTTTTATAAATGATAAAAAAGAAGGACCCTGGAGAAAATACACTTTGGGAGGAGACATCATTGCAATTGAGAACTATAAGTATGGCGGAAAGGATGGCCTTTGCCAATATTTTACACCGCTTGGAGATTTGGTAAGGGAAGAAAACTGGAGGGCATACAATCCTGATACACCTTATGATACGATTCCTGTATATGGTACCGGTAGCAATGAAATTCTAAGTTATAAAATTGTAAAGGCAGAACAATACAGTGTAAAAAACGGTAACTGGACTTATTATGATCCCCAAACAGGAAGGATTATGAAAATAGAAAAATACGATCGCGGACATTTATTAGATCAACCCAAGCCCGCTGAAACCGTTATTGATGAACCTATGAAAAAAATAGTACCTAAAGAAGTAATGGAATATCAAAAAAAGAATAGCGGGAAGAAAAAAGTAAGAGTGAGAGATGGGCAAACAGGGAATTAAAAAATCTTTTTCTTTCACTTGAAAAAATAAAAATGGGCAACAAGTGATTGTTGCCCTAATTTTTTTGGTCTTTCAATAAAAATTTAAATCAGGCGACCTTTCATAAATATAGGAATGCTGGGATAAAACATAAGTTATTAGATTATAACATTTTTGTTTTCTTTGTATTACACCCTTAATATTGCCAAAATGGTGCCAGAAATTTAAAATCACTTAATATATTGATTTGCAATTTTTTAAAAAAATAATATTTTTGAATATTTAGTATAAAAGCAGCTAATCCATTGGATTTTTCTGATAATCTATAAATGCTAACAGGAGAAATTTAATAATGATATTTTTATTTATTGCGAATATTGTTATCATTATTTGCATAGAACTATTTTCAAAAATGCCTTCTGAAATATTTATGAAAAAACATTAATTGATAACTAACCGCGTTGCTCCAATAATCCCAATTATGTGTGCCATTCCTTTCTGTATAATTGTGAGGAATTTTCAGTTTTAATAATTCACTGTGCAGTTTCCTGTTGTTTTCTATAAAAGGATCGTTGATGCCACAATCAAAAATAATCGCAGGAATTTTTAGAAGAATTTTCTTTACGATATTAACCACAGAATAATTATAGAAATTATCATTGCCAAGCGTATCACCCAAAACATTAATCATTTCATATTTATTTTTCCATGGAGTAAGATCCACAACACCGCTCATACTTCCTGCGGCTCCAAAAAAATAAGGGTGTTTCCATGCGATAGATAGCGCGCCGTGGCCGCCCATACTTAATCCTGCTATAGCCCTAAAATTTCTTTCAGCGATTGTATGGTATGCAGAATCAATGAAATTAGGTACTTCAGTAGAAATATAGGTTTCATATTTAATAGTGCTGTCAACCGGGCTATCAAAATACCAACTATTATAATTTCCATCAGGGCACACAATGATCAGTTGAAATTCATCTGCATCGTTTTTTATTTGCGGAACTTTTTTAATCCAGTCAGAATAATTGCCGCTATATCCATGCAAAAGATAAACTACAGGAAAACGGTTGTTATAGTTTTTGTACGACTCCGGAAGAATAATCACACATTTACTATGCTTATGCATTGCTTTACTGTAAATGTTTACAGTATCTACTGATGCAGCTTTTACTATAGTTTGTAGAGATATTAAAATCAGTACAAATAGCAATCTCTGGTAATTTTTCATTTCAAATTCATAGATGTAATAATATGTTGTATTTTCTCATCAAGCATTTTTTTTGTCTGATCAAATTCAGTTACATTTTTTAATGGCATATTAATGCTGAAATAGAATTTAATTTTTGGCTCCGTACCGCTTGGCCTTGCAGAAATTTTACTCCCGTCTTCTGTTCTAAATTGCAAAACATTGCTTTTAGGTAATTCAATCTTTTCAGTATCTCCCGTTGTGATATTTTTTTGCAATTGCGACTGGTAATCTAATAAATGAATCACTTTACTACCAGCAATTTCATTAGGAGGATTATCACGATACCCCTGCATCATATCGGCGATCTCTTTAGATCCATTCATTCCTTTTTTGGTAAGAGAAATAAGCTCTTCATAATAAAAACCATTCTCAACATACAACTCCATTAATTTACCAAAAAGCGTCTGTCCTTTTTCTTTTGCTACCGCAGCCATCTCGCAAATGATAGCAACAGCACTAACAGCATCTTTATCGCGAACTTTATCGCCCACCATTAATCCAAAACTTTCTTCTCCACCTACTACGTAGTTTTCTTTTCCTTCTTTTTCTTTTATCAATTCTGCAATCCACTTAAAACCTGTTAGCACATTGTAACAGGCTATATTATTTTTTTCAGCAATTACATCAATCATATCTGTGGTAACAATGGTTTTTATTACCATATCATTTGGCTTTGCTTTGCCTTCATTTTTCCGGGCTTCTATTATATAGTTAAAGACCAGCATGGCTGTTTGATTTCCATTTAATAATACCCATTCGCCATGATTATTTTTTACGCCAACACCTACTCTGTCTGCATCCGGATCTGTTCCCAACAAAATATCTGCATCTAATTCCTTTGCCTTTTTTAAGCCAATGCTCATGGTTTCTTTTTCTTCAGGATTAGGATAAATTACCGTTGGAAAATTTCCGTCGGGAGTGGCTTGCTCTTCCACGATGTGAACATTGTCAAATCCATATGCAGCCAACGCTTTTGGCACTAAAACAATACCGGTACCATGTATAGGAGTATAAACAATCTTAAGGTCATGCTGTTTAATGCAGATATCAGGATTTACACTCAATCCCTTTACCATTTCAAGATAAGCTTCATCCATATCTTTTCCGATGATGGTTATGTTATCTTCTTTTCCTTCCCATTTTACATCATCCAGGTTTTTGATTTTCTCAACTTCTGTAATTACATTTTTATCATGCGGCGGCACCATTTGTCCGCCATCATCCCAATAGGCTTTGTAGCCATTATATTCTTTTGGATTATGCGACGCAGTAACAACAACTCCGCCCTGGCAGCCTAATTTACGAATCGCAAAACTCAATTCAGGTGTGGGCCGTATAGATTCAAATAAAAAAACTTTAATACCATTTGCCGCAAAAATATGTGCGGCAATTTCTGCAAATTGACGGCTGTTATTGCGCACATCGTGTGCAATAGCCACTTTTACTTCAGGAAAACATTTGTTTAAATAATTAGCATATCCCTGGGTGGCCATGCCGACTGTATATTTATTCATCCTGTTAGTACCCACACCCATTATACCGCGAAGACCTCCTGTTCCAAATTCCAGATCTTTATAAAAAGCATCTTCTAATTGAGAGGGATCGGCTTTTTGTAAATTTTGAATTTCGGTTTTTGTGGCTTCATCATAGTTGCCGGTAAGCCATTCGTTTATTTTCTTTTCTGTTTTTTCTTGCATGATATATTGTTTTACAATTTGAAGATATTCATTTTTGATTTATTTGAAACTATCAATAAACAATACCTGTATTTTTGTGAAATGTTTTTATTAATCCAACGAAAAATAATTAATTTTCTCTTACCCATTTTCTTTTATTTTATGTCATTGCCATTTGGGTATTCACAAGATACTTTCAAGCCGGATATTGCCTTAAATAAATGGGAAAATTTTAAGGATTCTTCTCCGTCCTATATAAAATATCCCTATAATAAAAACCGGGTAAAATTAGTTAAAGTCGCTAATATAGTAGGTTATGGAGGAACGCTGGTTGCCCTAAATTCCATTTGGTATTCAAAATATCCGAGATCTGCTTTTCATTTTTTTAATGATGATGCTGAGTGGTTGCAAATGGATAAAGTAGGCCATGTGTATAGCGCCTACCTTGAGAGTAATGCCACTATGGAAATGTGGAGATGGGCGGGATTGCCTAGAAAGGAAAGGATTTGGGTTGGGGGGTTAAGTGGCGTGGCTTATCAATCCATCATTGAAATTCTTGATGGATTTTCTTCAGAATATGGATTTAGTCCAGGCGATTTTGTCGCTAATATGTTAGGCTCTGCAACATTTATTTCACAGGAATTAGCCTGGGATGAGCAACGAATCAAAATCAAATTTTCATTTCATAAGAGAAATTATGGCGAGCCTGATTTGAATGCAAGAGCCGATAAAATATATGGGAAGACAGAAATTGAAAGATCTATAAAGGATTACAATGCGCAATCATATTGGATTAGCGCCAATATTCATTCATTTTTTCCTGAAACAAAATTACCACGATGGCTGAATTTTTCAATTGGGTATGGTGCTGAAGGTATGTTTGGCGCAAGAAGTAATATCGCTGTAGATAAAAATGGAAATGTAACTTTTGACCGCAGCGATATCAAACGTTACCGGCAATGGTATATTTCTCCTGATGTAGATTTTACCAAAATAAGGACCAATAAAAAAGGAGTGAAAATATTATTGTATGTATTAAATTCTTTTAAGTTTCCGGCACCTACCTTAGAATATTCTAATGGTAGTTTTAAAGGTCATTGGATGGTATTTTAATTCCTCATTTCCCTTGAATTGAAGTAACTTTTGATTATGGGTTTATTCTTGCTCCCAGTATCTCACCATCCCCGGTTTCTACAATAATTTTTTCGGACAAAGCTGTAGAAATAGAAAGTCCAACATAATCAGGTGATACCGGGAATTCTGTATGGCTTCTTTCAACCAATACCAATGTTTGTATTTTTTGGGGATAAAAATTCAGAAATGGCAATAAGGCATATAATAAAGTTTTGCCGCTATTGACAACATCATCAATGATGATTACAATTTTATTGTCAAAATCAATATCATTGGAAAGAGAAATATTTTTCGGATTTTTTTTATCGAGCTCAATTTCAATTACTATCATTTCTCCTTTGAAAATTTCTTTCAGAAATCCATGAAGGAGTTTAGCGATTATCAAACCATTTTCTTTTATTCCTGCAAGAATGATTTGCTTTTCAAGAACATTGCGTTCAGCAATTTCATAAGCCATTCGCTGAATTTTTCTATAAGCGATTTCTTTGGAAAGAATAAAATTATCAGGAGCCATAGTTTATATTTTTATGCACGAAGTACGATTTTTCATCGTACGATGAAAAGAGTGCAATTTACATCTGTCCGGCTAATTTTTAATTAATTACAGGTTCCTGTATTTTCAGTTTATCAACTTATCTGCATTTCAATCACAAAAGATTATCTTAGCATCCAATCTTATGATATGCAGATTGTACAGCAAATTTTATTTATTCTTCTTACAGGATTCGCCATTTTTCTTTTTGCAAAAAAGGTAAAAGAAATTTCAGCGAATATTAATTTAGGCCATGATGAAAAAATTGGTGGGAATAAAAAAGAACGATGGAGGAATTTGCTGTTGCTTGCTTTGGGACAAAAGAAAATGTTTCGGTATCCATTAGTAGGTATTATGCATTTTATAATTTATGCCGGGTTTATTATTATTAATATTGAAGTTCTGGAAATAGTTCTGGATGGTATTTTTGGAACGCACCGCATGTTTGCCGGTTCTCTCGGCGCGTTTTATACTTTCATTATTGACTTTTTTGAAATACTGGCAATTGGAGTATTAATGGTGTGTGTCATTTTTTTAATAAGAAGAAATGTTTTGAAATTAAAACGTTTCATGAAACGTGAAATGGATGGATGGCCGCGCACTGATGCTAATTTAATCCTGATTACAGAGATCATATTAATGAGTCTATTTTTAACCATGAACTCTGCAGACAGGGCTTTACAATTACAGGGAAATCCTCATTACCTTGATCATGGTAATTTTATTCTATCAGGGTTTCTCGCACCTATGCTGCAAAATTTATCTGAATCTACATTAATTGGTATTGAACGCACATGCTGGTGGTTGCACATTGCTGGTATTTTTGCATTTTTAAATTACCTGCCTTATAGTAAACATTTTCACATCTTGCTCGCCTTCCCAAATGCTTATTACAAACCTATGGAACCAAAAGGTAAAATGGAAAATATGGAAAGCGTTGAAAAGGAGGTGCAGTATATTTTTAAACCTGAACTGGCGCCTGTTAACGCAGAAGCGCAAACGCAGAAGTTTGGAGCAAAGGATATTTTTGACTTAAGTTGGAAAAATTTATTTGATGCCTACACCTGCACTGAATGTGGAAGGTGCACTGCCGCTTGCCCGGCGAATATTACCGGTAAATTATTGAGCCCGAGAAAAATAATGATGGATACCCGCGACAGGATGGAAGAGGTAAGAAAAAATATAAAGGCTAATGGTTCTTTCACTGCTGACGGGAAAACACTTTTGCACGATTATATTACCACAGAAGAAATAAGAGCCTGCACTTCATGCAATGCCTGCGTGGAAGAATGCCCTGTTAGTATTAGTCCTCTGAGTATTATTTTTGAACTCCGCCGCTCTTTAGTAATGGAAGAAAGTAATGCACCTGCAGAATGGAATAGCATGTTCAGCAACATTGAAAATAATTTTGCACCGTGGAAGTTTAGCCCGGATGAAAGAGATAAGTGGAGAGAGGAAATGTGATGTACGATGTACGATGTTGGATGTACAATGGAAGGATTCTCATATAACGATAAAGTTCAAGGTAAATTGATATTGGTAACAGACCTTTGGACACTAAAAGTTTCTATGAAAGAATTTAATACTTTCATGCACGGGCTGATAGGTTAAAGTTTGCTAAATAGAAAATGAATGAAATATCAAAATGCAAAGGATTTTATCCCAAAATTTACAAGTTTAATCGGGAAACCCACTAAGGATAGCTTTATAAAAAAAATTTGCGTCAGTTTTATAGAAAAGAGTTTAGCAGAAGATGAGTTTAGGCATTTTTTATTGGGCATGGGTAAAGAAGGTTTTAACCCTAAGTATGAGGGAGATTACACATTATGGGCATGGCTAGATAATGATTCTATACTTCCTGTGAAATGTATAGTGAACGCTGATAATGTTCAAGATTTATTTGAAGACGCAAAATTCCTCGATTAAAAAACTTAAGAGTATTATGTATTTTTAAATTGCGTTAGAACTGATATAGATGAAAACACTTTTGAGGAGTGGGTGTATAAGTATAAGATACTTTTTTGAAACACCAGAAAGGATATAGACCATCTGTTCAAAATTTCATCTGAGAAGTAGATTAAAGGCAATTGAAGCAACTATATTTACAATAATGGTAAATACATCTACGGTTGTCTTAAAGTTAGTTCCATAAATCATATCTCCCATTGTATTGGTTTTATTGTTCAGATAAAATATATATGAAATATAAATGCCTCCACCATAGCAGATTATTCTTAAAAAGATATTTGCGTCGTAAATAAGAAATAATTCTCTTATACCGAACGCAACAATACTTCCCCAAACCAAACAAAGAAAGAAAACATATCCTTTCTTAATGATTCCTTTCAAAAAGAGTTTTCCAAGAAATTGATTAATCTTTCTACCAATCGTTAGCCCAAGAACAATGAAAACAATAAAAGCTATTGTTGCAGAAACAAATTGAGAAATGATAAATCCGGAAATTATAAAGATTATAAACGCAATTTGTTGGCCCCTTTTAACTCTAGTAAAAGCAAAATTACCAGTCACTGTTATATCAAGAACATTTTCATTTCTTAATGAAAAAACGCTTTCATTTGGAAGTGTAGTGTTGTTTAAGATAATATTTTCAAATTTCGTATCCCAAGTTGTAAGAAAAGAGTTTCCGATTTTTTCTTGATCATTATGAATTTCAAATTCTTCGTTCAATCTTTGATAAACTTTATTCCACAATCCTTTTTCTGAAATATCAAAAGTTTCTACGGTTGTATGTGTTTGCAAACTTATTTTGTAAACTTTGCCTTGCGTGACACCTATAACTACCTTCCATAATCTTTCACAAAAGTTGACGTCTTTAGCATGATAGATTTTTTCGTCATAGAAAACAGGTTTTAGAATTCCATACTCTGCTTTTGAGATTTCACCCAACTCATTTACTATTTCTGAAAGATTCTGTCCAATAAAATATTTTCCAAAAGTCATCATAAGAAAGATTCTTTTTTAATTAATTTTAGCAAACCACAACTGGGTAAAATCTTTTAACTATTAATTACTTCATTATTATTATACTCAATTTTTTTCTGTAAGTAATTATTAGCAATTTCATATTGGGAATTGACGAAATTATCATTGATAGAAACTCTTTGAAGTATATCAAACAAATTTGTACAATGATTTACGAATAAACTTATGGAAGCAGAAATTCTATTTGATTTACTTTCAAAACTTGTATCATCAATTTCAAAGTATAATATTCCGAAATGGTCGTATTTAGAATAAATATTGTATAGCTCTTGTAACTTCAGCGCAATCCCTTTCATTTCTGCATCAGAAACAATTGGTTTATATGGCGGTTTTTGTTTTGAAAAAAACTTAAATTTTGAATTTGGCTTTGTACCAACTCCACCAGATTGTTCTAAGAAAAAATTATACTTATTGGAAAATACATTGTACAGATTTTTTAAGTCTTCCGGCTTAATAACTTCTTCTACCTTTAGCTGTTCATAATAATCTAAAGTCTGTCTTAACCCATCTGATAAAACCGAATTGCAAAAATTATTAAGTTCAATTTTTAAAAACTTATCTGACTTATGCAAGTTATCTTTTAAAATTTTATAAAAATTTAGCCCGATCAAAGAATCTAGCAAAATAGATCTCACAATTATGCCAATTGAAAAATCA
The DNA here is from genome assembly GCA_036565505.1 of Hanamia sp. Taxonomy (GTDB): domain Bacteria; phylum Bacteroidota; class Bacteroidia; order Chitinophagales; family Chitinophagaceae; genus Ginsengibacter. The sequence goes on along the minus strand of DATCMY010000138.1, from coordinate 8,280 downwards.
TTGATTATGTATTCATCGTGCTCATATATTAATTTATTAATTGAATTGCTTGCATAAAATAATCTTTGCAGCATTCCTGTACTAAATCCTTGTGCACTATTTAAATCTGATTTATTGAAGTGCTGAAGTATTGGTGGTATATGACTAATAAAAAAATTTAAATGCTCTTTGGTATTTTTAAACGCCGGATTCATGTATAAAATTATTATATCTCGACTATTATCTTAATTAAATAATTACAAGGTTTTATTCTTTCCTCTGCCGTGCTTAAATTAGATATAATATCATTAATTACATGATATATCCAACATCAAACTTCATACATCTTACATCATACTTCTTAAATGCTTCTTTTAGAATCAAAATTCTCAAACTCTTTCGCGACTGCATTTAAGAATGTAGAGCCTAATGAGCCATCTATAATCCGGTGATCGTAACTTAAAGAAATATACATCATGTGGCGGATGGCAATGCTATCACCTTGTTCCGTTTCAATTACAACAGGACGTTTCTTAATGGCCCCTACAGCCATAATCGCAACCTGGGGCTGATTAATAATTGGAGTTCCCATTATACTTCCAAATGTTCCAACGTTAGTAAGCGTGAATGTTCCACCCGCAGTATCATCCGGTTTTAATTTGCCGGTGCGTGCTGAATTGGCAAGCCCATTTACCTGTTTGGTAAGGCCGGTTAAATTTAACTGATCAGCATTTTTTATTACCGGCACAATTAAATTTCCATTAGAAAGCGCAGTTGCCATTCCTATATTAATATCTTTTTTTATAATAATTCTATCCACATCAACACTGCTGTTGAGTAAAGGATATCTTTTAATACATTTTATAATTCCTTCAATAAATAAAGGAGTGAAAGTAATTTTTTCGCCTTCTCTTTTTTCAAAATCTTTCTTTACTTTTTCGCGCCACTGAACAAGGTTCGTAACATCGCATTCTGTAAAACTGGTAACATGCGCGCTTGTATTCTTGCTGTCAATCATGTGTTTGGCAATCATCTTGCGCATCCTGTCCATTTCAATAATCTCAACGTTCCCTGAATAGACAGTTGGCGCCTGAAATTCCTGTTTCGGGGTTTGGGCAGGTAATTCATGCACTTCTGTTGTATGGGCGGGTTCCGCCTGTTTTTGTTGCGGAGCATTTTTCCTGTTTTCTAAATAAGACATGATGTCTTTTTTACTCACTCTTCCATCCTGGCCTGTACCTTCTATATGCTCAAGTTCGCTCATGGAAATTCTTTCGCTCGCAGCAATATTCAACACCAGGGGAGAATAAAATCGAATTCCAGAACCGGCATTACTCATTGATTTTTTTTCTTCCGGCTGGTAAGGAACTTCTTCTACCACATTCGCTTCTTCATATTGTGAAGAGGAAGGTAAGGGCTCTTTTATTCCTGTTGTGTGCTCTACTTTGCCTCCTGTATCAATTTTCGCAATTACAGTTCCAATGGGTACTACGTCATTTTCTTTGAAGAGTATTTCCGCAATAATTCCTTCTGCGGTGGAAGGAACTTCGCTATCTACTTTATCTGTAGCAATATCAAGCACAGTTTCATCATGCTCCACTTTATCGCCCGGCTTTTTGTGCCATTTAAGAATAGTGGCTTCCATGATGCTTTCTCCCAACTTGGGCATTATTAAATCTACCATGCTCATATAAGTAATTTAAAATTTGTTTTAAAACCAATTCGTCAAAATTAAGTAAAATCGTTTTAGTGGAAAAAGTAAAGAATTATTAGAAAATTTGATCTTTTGCTTTTAAGAAATTTCGACTTAATAAAATTGATTTTATTTAGAAATTTATTGAAAAATATTACGGAAAATCAAAAAATAGAAAATACCCTGTTCACTTTTACAAAGCGCGGAACAAAATAAGAATTCATTCCGGAAATCATCACCCCATTGCTTTCCGTGGCATGAATAAATTTAAGTTCTCCTTTTTTATTTTCAGTAATAATTCCCATGTGGCCAACAACACCACTTTTAGCATTGCTTCCGGTAAATAAAATAATGTCACCTCTTTTACTGTACTTTATGGGAATTTCTGTACCTGTATTGGTGAAATCTGCAGATGTGCGTGGAACAGAGATATTAAAATGATTGAAAACATAATTGATGAATCCGGAGCAATCAAACCCTTTTTCTTTTATCGCTGAACCATACCTGTATTTTATTCCAATAAGCGTTTCCGAAAAAGTAGCCACTTCATCTGCAGAAATGTTTTTTGTGTTTATAATGCGTGGAGGCACGTTGGTTTTGAGAATGACTGTGCTGCGAATATCCCGACTGCTGGCTTCTTCCGGTTTGTTTATCTTTCTGGTAGTACTACAACCGGTAAATAATAAAAGAAAAATTAGAACTGAATAAAATAAAATAATTTTCATAATGGGTATATCAAATTGATGGCGAATACCAATTAAAAGTTGCACAGGCTTCATCATTTATTTAACGAGGCGAAATTCATACAGTTTTTGCGCTTTGCATATTCTAAAGTATTTTCGCAGCGTTTTCAACTATCATTTTCAAATAACAAATTTATACTCAAAATGGCATACGATTTAATAGTATTAGGCAGCGGACCGGGTGGTTATCCGGCTGCAATCAGAGCGTCACAATTAGGAAAAAAAGTAGCGATAGTAGAACGTGAAAGCCTCGGTGGTATTTGCCTCAATTGGGGATGTATTCCTACAAAAGCTTTGCTTAAAAGTGCCCAGGTTTTTGAATATGCCAGGCACGCTGCTGATTATGGAATAGAAATTAATGATCCCAAACAAAACTTTGGCAATGTAATAAAACGCAGTAGAGGCGTGGCTGATAAAATGAACAAGGGAGTTCAGTTTTTAATGAAGAAAAATAAGATTGATGTAGTGATGGGTAATGGAAAATTAATAGGGTCCAATAAATTGGAAGTAACTGCAGCAGATGGAAATAAACAAATATTGGAAGCAAAAAATATAATTATAGCAACAGGTGCAAGAGCAAGAGAATTGCCAGCTTTAAAATTAGATGGTAAAAAAGTTATCGAATATCGCGCTGCTATGAGTTTGCCTAGCCAGCCAAAATCAATAATAGTGGTTGGTTCCGGCGCTATCGGTACTGAGTTCGCTTATTTTTATAACAGCCTTGGAACTAAAGTTACTATCGTAGAATTTTTACCAAGAATAGTGCCTGTAGAAGATGAAGATATTTCTAAAGAGCTGGAAAAAAGTTTTAAGAAACAAGGTATAAGTATAATGACCAATAGTGAAGTAACCAGTGTGGATACAAGTGGTGAAGGAGTTAAAGCAAAAATAAAAACTCAGGATGGTGAAGTTACTCTTGAAGCTGATGTATTATTAAGCGCAGTTGGTATTGCGGCTAATATAGAAAATATAGGGTTGGAAGAATTAGGGATAAAAACAGATAAAGGAAGGATCATTGTTGACGCTAACCAACAAACAAATATTTCCGGAATTTATGCTATTGGAGATTGCACACCTCACCAGGCGCTTGCTCATAAAGCTACCAAAGAAGGTATCAATGCCGCGGAACATCTTGCAGGGAAAAAACCTGAACCTATCGATTATAATAATGTGCCGGGATGTACTTACTGCACTCCTGAAATTGCTTCTGTTGGCTATACCGAAAAAGCAGCTAAGGATGCAGGTTATGAACTTAAAGTTGGAAAATTTCCCTTTATGGCTAGCGGAAAAGCAACAGCGGCCGGAGCAACAGAAGGGTTTGTAAAAATAATTTACGATGCCAAATATGGCGAGTTGTTAGGTTGCCACATGATAGGTTATAATGTGACCGAAGTAATTGCCGAAGTAGTAACTGCCCGTAAACTGGAAACTACAGCACATGAAATTCTCAATGCTATTCATCCTCATCCAACTATTAGCGAAGCTGTGAAAGAAGCCACTGCAGTAGCTTATGGAGAGGCCACGGATATTTAGGAAATTAAAAAATTATAAAGGAAGAATTATGAATTAAGAATGTGAGTTTTTAATTTATAATTCTTTTTTTATTTTATACCTAAATGATAACCGGAGCTTGCTTTATTGGTATTTATAGTTTTAATTTTGGAATCCATGATGGTTGTTATTACCCTATGCATTCGCTAATAATTATGCTGCAAAAACCCTTTTGTTTTCATAAACTTCATAATTGACAATTAATGAAGGCTTATTACAGCTATCTTACCAACAATATCAGGGAATCAGTAATTAATACTCTTGTAAAACAAATAAAATAAGAAAATATGAAAATCAACTTACAAACATTGCATTTTAAAGCCAGTGAGGATCTTAAAAATTTTGTTGACGAAAAGGTGGGCAAACTCACACGATTTGATGATTCTATTTTAAGCGCGGAAGTAACCCTGGCTGATGATGGAAATAGTATAGATAGCAAAGTATGCGACATTCGTTTGGTTGTGCCAGGCAATGATGATTTTGTAAAGAAACATGCTGTATCTTTTGAAGAAGCCATAGCCGATGCTGTTGATATTTTGCAGAAAAAATTAACCCATAAGAAAAAATAATCCGGCTGCTTTTTAATTATTAATCAATATTGAAGATCGGTTTCTACGGGGTAATGGTCAGAGTAAGGAACATGTATTGTTTGAAACTGGTTTACTTTAAATTGTTTATCGGCTAAAATATAATCAATTCGTAATGTAGGTGAAATAAAACGAAAGGAGCGTCCAATCCATGATCCTTTTTTCAGAAAGGCATCCTGCAAATTTCCTTTTACTTTAAAATAGGTACTTGAATTAGGAACATCATTAAAATCGCCACAAATAATTACAGGATATGGACTCTCGGCAATTTTTTGTTGTACCAGTTCGGCTTGTTGATAGCGGGATACATAGCCTCTTTTTAATTTTGAGGCAATATCCCTGGAATCACTGATGTCTGCATCCCCATTATGTTTTAGCCTGCTTAAACTTTGATAATCCGATTTGTCAAAATGAACGGATTGTAAATGAGTGGCAAATATTCTGAAAATTTTATCATTCACCTTTATATCCGTGTAAAGTAAATGTTCACCAAATTTATTTTTTTTAAAATCGAATTTTGCAGAGTCGATCATAGGATATTTTGAAAAAATAACGATGCCGGATTCATAATCATTTTCATAATCTTCAGATGGAACAAAATAATGATAAGGAAATCCCATTTTTGTGATTTCGGAAATATTGGGTTTAAAATAACTCGTATCAGCTGATTCAAAAAATTCTTCAAAACACATGATATCAGCGTCCTGCTCTTTTACCAGATCCATCATCAGCGGACGGAAAGTATGCTCGCCGTTTTCTACTTTTTCTTTTTTATGATTTTCATCCCAGCTTGTCACATTCCATTGCAGAACCCTCAAAGTATTTGGTTCTTTTCCATAAGTAAATGTTTTGGGCAAATGAAATGAGAAAACTGCAATAATTTGTTGAAAGCCTAAAAGCAATACAACAATTGATATCCAAAACCATCTTGATTTTAAAATGGCCCAAATTATAATAAAGAAAAGTAGCGCAAAAAATAATAATGGAAAAATCAATCCAGGGAACGCGAAAAACCAATTTTCACCGGTGTTGATAAAGGGTACAAGGCATACAGAAAGATATGCGATAATAAGGCCAATGTTGATAAAAATTAAAATATTCCTGAAAAGAGTTTGAGTTTTCCCTAACATAAAATATGACTTCTGAAATGAAATTATTATGAATATGTTTGAAAGATAAAGAGGATAACTATAACAGATTCATAAAAAAGAAGTTTTTATTGGCTCGTTCATGGTAATTTTGTGTTTGTTTATTTTTCACAAATCTAATCGGTAAGTAATAATTAATGGTAATTCTGACTATCAGGAAAATATTAAAAAGAGCATTTGACAGGATAAGAAATGAAAAATTAAAACAAAATCTTTTACAGGCACTCCCTTTCTGGGTAGCATCTATCATTACCGGATTAATAGCGGTTTTTTATTCTAAAGCATTTGCTTATTTAGAATCCCAAACTACATTCATTTTTCATCATAACGGATGGGTGATTTTTATTTTAACTCCTGTTTGCTTCTTAATTGCATGGTGGCTTGTGGTACGATTTGCTCCTTATGCCGGGGGAAGTGGTATTCCACAAGTAATGGCGGCAATTGATCTGGCTAATCCCCGTTATGATAAGAAAGTTGGAAAATTATTAAGCATTAAAATTATAATTGTAAAAGTTCTTTCAAGTTTTTTAATGATTTTTGGTGGTGGCGCCGTAGGAAAAGAAGGTCCTACTATTCAAATAGCCGGTTCAGTATTTAGAAAAATAAATGAATGGCTGCCATCATGGTGGCCAAAAATATCAAAACGTAATATGATAATGGCCGGCGCTGCAGCGGGGCTGGCTGCAGCATTTAATACTCCTTTGGGTGGTATAGTATTCGCGGTGGAGGAATTGACAAAAACACATCTTAGTTATTTTAAAACAGCATTATTTACAGCCGTAATCATAGCGGGTTTAACAGCCCAGGGTTTATTAGGTCCTTATTTATATCTTGGCTATCCTGACGTTACCCATCTTTCCAAATCCATTTTTTTTGCAATTATACTTGTTGCAATTATTGCCGGTTTGCTTGGAAGTATTATGTCAAAAATTATACTAATAATTTTTAAATGGAAAAGAAATTTCAAATTTAAGTATCAGCATATTTTATATGTACTATCCTGTGGAATTATTATTGCTTCTGTTGCTTTTTTCTTGGATCCTCGTATATTGGGTTCAGGAAGAGAGATAATGACCACCTCTTTATTCACCACTGAAAAACATGTTCATTGGTATACTGCTTTTTTTAGAATTATTGGAACCATGTTGAGTTTTACTACCGGAGCTTCAGGAGGAATATTTGCACCTGCACTTGGTGCCGGAGCAGGAATAGGTTCTCTCATCGCAGGGTGGTTGGGAGTTTCAGTAACAAATGTGAACTTACTTATTCTTTGCGGTATGGTTGGTTTTTTAACCGGAGTAACACGCACTCCTTTTACTTCTGCGATCCTTGTGTTAGAAATGACCGACAGGCACAGTGTTATTTTTCATTTAATGATTGCCGGGCTTATAGCAGGTATGGTTTCTCTGGTTGTAGATAAACATTCTTTGTATGATCATTTAGGCGTTCAATGTATTCATGATTTGCATCAGGAGGAGAATAAGGTAGCTGATCAGCTAAAAGTAGAACAGCAACGGACTGAATAATTACCTATTGAATAAAAATTAGTTTTGCCCAAAATCTGAACTCTGCTATTTCTTTTTTTTTACCAAATTAAACAATCCACTTTTTTTTGGCATCGAACTTGCCTATAAAAAGAAATTTTATTATGAAAAAAATATCACTAATTCTTAGCCTTTTTCTTTTTCCTTTTTTGGGTTGTGATACCGCAAGAAATATTATGGGTTCTGTTGGTAATGGAAATCTAAGCAATGCAGATGTAGTTGCAGGATTAAAAGAAGCGCTTCGCGTAGGGACTGATTCATCTACTTATCATTTAGGATTATTGAATGGTTTTTATAAAGATGATATGATAAAAATATTAATGCCGCCCGAAGCACAAAAAGTGGAAAAAACTTTAAGAAATGTAGGATTTGGAAGCGTGGTTGATAAAGCCGTTTTATCGATGAATCGTGCAGCAGAAGATGCTTCAAAATATGTTGGAAATATTTTTCTCAATTCCATAAAACAAATGACTATTCAGGATGCTTTCGGTATTTTGAGAGGTGGAGATCATGCTGCTACTGATTATTTAAAACGAACTACATCTGCTCAACTTACTGAAGCTTTTACGCCAATTGTATCGAAATCACTTGAATATACCGATGCTACCAAATACTGGAAAGATCTATTTTCTGTGTACAACAGGTTTAGCAATACCCCTGTGAGCACTGATCTTACTGCTTATGTAACTCAAAAAACTTTAGATGGTTTATTTTATCATATTGGTCTTGAAGAACAAAAGATACGTAAAGATCCTGCTGCAAGGATAACAGATATTTTGAAAAAGGTTTTTGCCAATCAGAATCAGCAAGCGGCTGGTGGGTTTTAGATTTTTAAAATTGAGTTTGCAATCGGGTTGGCCGAATTCAATTTATTAAAGCTAATTCAATGTATTTTATTGAAATATTTTCCTTACTTTTGCAGCCCTTTTAGCATTTTGTGTTTTGGCTAATTCGGGATTTTTGTAAAACATATTGCCCACATGGCTCCATAAGTTCCCGTCTGTTCGGGACGCCGGCAAGGGTGTAAAATAAAAT
>DATCMY010000137.1:0-3766 GCA_036565505.1 Hanamia sp. | reverse complement strand
GGATGTAGTCAATCAATTGCCAACACTGGTTGTGGTCAACTTTATGTGCTTCTTTGAATGAGGGCATCGGTTCATTTCCTTTCATAATTTTCCAGTATAAGGCTCCATCAGTGTGCGATTGGGTCATTTCAGATGTTAAATCAGCAGGTCTGACTTCTAAGGCTGCCGAACCGGGTCCATCACCTTTCCCTTTTAAACCATGGCATGCTACACATTGGTTTTCAAACAAGATTTTACCTTTTAGTGTGGCTGCAATATTTCCCTTCAATGGATTTTTTTTTAAGTCTGCCGATTTTGGTGACTCCCAGTGTTTCATACTTTTTTGTTGAAAGAATGATGACATAATAATAACTCCGGATATCATTGCGCATGCGGTAAAAAAAATTTTTATCTTTTTCATTTTGATTAAGTATTAAAAAATTTTCTTCAGTTCTGCTGTTGCCCGGTTTTCAGTTACGCTGTTACCCGTTTTATTATTTTGCGTTTTACTTTTTCCATTGCATATTCGGAAAAATGTATTGTGATGAGAAGTCCTTTTTATTGTGATCGGTTTTTGAATATAACACTACAACTGCTCAATTACTTTTTGTAACCTGGTTCTTATTTCAATGGCAATATCAGCAAGTGTTTTATTTTCTATTGCCTGCATGGAGGCTGATGTATTTATATAGTTTTTTCTCTTACTTCACTTCAGGATGCATTGAGAAGGTGTATGTTTTTATTGTTTTCTTTTTTTAAGTTTTGTTTCCAGATTTTTTTTATCAACTGTTTGTTGGGCATTAGTTTCTATATTCTTATCATCCGGGGTTGGGCTGTCATTTATTAAACCAGCCTCGTTATGGTCAGGATGTTCGTTGTTGAAATCCTCGTTTGTTTTTTTGTCCAACATGCTACCTGTCTTTTGATCCAACATGGTACGGGAATTCTGGGTGTCCCGGTCTTTTTTAGTTTTAGCCATTTTTTTAGTTGTTTTTATTAATGAAGAAATTATTACTGTTCAAAATATAATTATGATGCTGGGTAAAATCATCACATGTTATTTTAATTACGATTTTAATTACGATTTTAATTTAAATAATATACTTGTCAAACGTTCCGTATTTTTCCCGTATCCTGCCTTTGGGGAAACTTAAAGCCATCAGCGTTACGCCAGATATAATGGCATTCCACAATGCATTAGCCGGCACAGCATTTATTAAAAGCATTGCAACAATAAGCCATAGTGAAAACAGGATATTAATAAACCGTAAAGCCCTGCCCACTTCTGCCATCGCTATTACCGAAAAAGTAACCACTAAAGCGCCGAGTGTGGTAAAGTTGTTGGCAGCGGAGCCTGTTATGTCAAAGTTGCCCGGGTAATACATCCACCATAAACCAATAAATACACATAACAGCAGGTTCCAGGGCAGGTTCATTCCCCATCGCATGGCTAGCACTGTTTTAGTAATTGATTCAGTAAAGCGGGGCGTACGGGTATCATCGGTGCCACCTTCAATGGTATCGCCCATCCAGAAAGTGCGCCAGAAGGGGTTTCCCTGCTTTGTTCTTTTTATTAAAAATTGTATCGTGGCCACCACTTCATCAAGAGTGAGGGGAATCATCAATATCATGGCAATTGCGGTAAGTAAACAAATGGAACACCAAAAACCGACTGACACCGGTTGTAATATTATCAGTACAATACTGGTTACCCCTAATGGTATCACCAATATGCCAAAGAACGCTACCATCCATGGCATAGTGCGCCAGCGGTTGGACATACCCATGTATCCCATAAGCGCTTCAATGGTGTAAGAAAAATTACCTAAGCCACCATCAGAAATTGGAAATGATTTTGAAACAGATGAAGTCAAAACTTTTTCTGTTCCGTTGCCAAAAAATGGGTCCCAAACGTGACTGATATAACCTAATTGATATGCAGCTAAATAACGGGAAGCAAAAAAACCAATCCAGGCCAAAATAATTATCGGTGTTCTTTGCAGCCATGTAGATGGATTATAACTCCAGCCAGGTGGTGTTTCCGGACCCGGAGGCATAGTCATCATCATCTTCATCATGCCGGGCATTTCGGGAATCAGGATGGAAAGTGCAATTGCAAGAATTCCTACCATGGTATCAGTAATAAAAGCTGTTGCATCGGGTGCCCAGAAGGCAAGCGGGGCAAACAATAACCATAGTCCAACAAAAGAGGATGCCCAGGGAGCCCATAACCTAAACGGATTGGCAGATAATAAACTAAATACAATTAACATACCGCCGCTAATCATATCGCTGTATGTCATTGCTGTACTGTGATACCCAAATGTAAATGGCGATGCGATAAGAAAAACTCCGAGCAGGATATTAGTGGCATGTGTCCAGTATAAAGTATTGTAATGTTCAATGACCATTTTATTTTGATCTGCCTGCCCTTCTTTTTTTACGAGTGCCATTCCGCATTTCGGGCAATTGCCGGGCTTATCACTCACTACTTCGGGATGCATTGGACAAGTGTAGCTTGTAGCACTGCCTTCCTTGTGCGGTTGCTTTGTATTTTGAGTTTTCACATCTTCAGCTTTTGGAGACATGGAAGCCCGGTTGTGCATATCCATTTTATTATTTAATTAAGATTAATGAATGTTCATTTCAGATTATTTTTTTAGTTTATTTACCTTATAAAATTTTTCGGGATTTGCTTTTAAATTTTTAATCATTTTGGGCAAGGTATCCCGTAACCCATTCTCCGGTTGCCAGTTCAGCAAATTTTTAGCTTTGGAACTATCCAGTTCAAAATGGTCATCCGCAAGGTCAATCATCCACGGTTTTATAAATGCTTTGCCAAAAAGATTTTGCATAAATGCACCCGCTTGTGCAAACCATTTTGGTATGTGTATTATTTTTGATTCTTTGCCATTAATTTCTGTACTGATAATATCCTGCAATTCCTGATACGATAGGGTTTCATCATCCCCAATATTCAACACTACTTCCGGCGGAAGTTCTTTCCTTTTTTCTATGGCCTTTACAATGGAATTTACCAAATCATCAAGGTGAATGTAAGTGCTGCCATGTGCGGTATCAGCAGGGTACAAACGTGCTGTGATTTGCCTTTCGTAAATTCGTTGTATCTGATTAGTGATTGGGATGGAATTGCCTTGTTCACTATATACTCCTGCCATCCGCATAATTACTATGGGAATTTTTCCTCTTTGTTCATGCAGCACTTTTTCTGTAGCTACTTTTGATTTCGGATAATCCCACTTGGGCTCCAGCGGCCATTCTTCATTTATTTTTACACCTGGCGATGAAGGTTTGTAAATAAGCATGCTGCTTGAAAAAATGAATTGCTCCACTTCAAAATTCTGTAGTTGTTTTATTAATCTTTCTGTTCCTTTCACGGTTATTTTATCATACAAATCAGAAGGCTTGCCTGAAAAATCGTAATAAGCCGCCAGGTGAACTACAGAAGCGATTTTGTTACCATATTCATAACGGATTCTCTCTAAAGCAAACTGCATACTTTTATCGCTGGTAATATCAAGACAGATGCATTCAGCTTCTGCCGGTGGAAATGGATAACCGGTCTGATCCATTCCTGCAATGCGGTATTGTGGTGCTAACTTGTGAATTAATGCTGAACCTATCATGCCACTGCTTCCGGAGATAACGATCACCTCTTTTTTATTGACTGCTGTTTTTTGTGGTGTTTCCAAATTTGAATTTTCCATTTTTCTTTATTTATAGACAACAATGGTTTGCCATAATAAATCTTATTATTATTATTACG
>DATCMY010000136.1:0-2487 GCA_036565505.1 Hanamia sp. | reverse complement strand
GCCAGTCGCTTTTTTGGGTTCTTCCGGTTCCTTTACCGGTGCGCCCTGTCTCATACTGATAATCGCTACGCGACCAATCAAGAAGAGAGTAATAGAGAAATAATTTTATGCCTTGCCTGTGACATTCATCTGCCAGTTGTTTTAGCACATCTTTTCCATAAGGTGTATTGGTAATTTTCCAATCAGATGCTTTTGTATCCCAATTGCTAAACCCATCATGATGCCTTGTAACGAATGTTATGTATTTCATTCCGGCATTTTTGGCAACACTTACCCATTCTTTGGCATCAAACTTTTGAGGATTAAAAATGTCCATTAATCTTTTGTAATCCGCTACTTTAATATTTCTATTATTCATTACCCATTCTGCATCTCCTAACACACTGAAAACGCCCCAATGTATAAACATGCCGAACCGCGCATCGCTGAACCATTCTCTTTCTTTTAGATTTTCAGGTGATGGTTTGTAATTTTCCTGTGCCTGTATATTTGTGCTAAAGGCAATAGCGAAGACTAAACTAAAAATGAGATTATTAATTTTCATGTTTATCAATTATTCTTATTTTGAAAAGGCTACTAATTTTTGCTTTGCAATTCCCAATCCATCTATGCCCAATTCTACTACATCACCCTCTTTTAAATATACCTGCGGATTCATTCCCAAACCAACGCCTGCAGGTGTTCCTGTTGAAATTACATCACCCGGCAGTAAGGTCATAAATTGACTTACATAAGAGACAAGAAAAGGTATTTTAAAAATAAGATTGGAAGTATTGCCGTCCTGCATGATCTTTCCATTAACTGTCAGCCATAAACGCAGATTGTTTGTTTCAGCAACTTCATCCTGTGTCGCCATAAAAGGGCCAAGTGGCGCAAAAGTATCACAGCTTTTTCCTTTTACCCATTGTCCATTCCTTTCAATTTGAAATTCCCTTTCGCTCAAGTCATTATGAAGACAGTAACCTGCTACATAATCCAAAGCTTCCGCTTCATCAACATAAGAGGCCTTTTTACCAATCACTACAGCCAATTCTACTTCCCAATCCGTTTTCTTTGAATTCTTTGGAATGATGACATCATCATTGGGGCCACATAAAGCAGTAGTGGATTTAAAAAATATTATTGGCTCAACAGGAATATTTGCTTTTGTTTCTTTGGCATGATCAGCATAGTTCAATCCTATACAAATAATTTTTGAAGGACGTGCAACAGGACTACCAAGTCGAATATCTTTTGAAACTTTGGGAAGTTGCCTTTTATTGGATTCTATAAATTTTCGCAGACGGTTCAGTCCATCCGTTTCAAAAAAATGTTCATTATAATCTTCTCCAAATGCTGAAGTATCATAATATTCATCATTAAAAATAATCCCTGGTTTTTCCTTATTGATTTCACCAAAACGTATCAGCTTCATTTCTAATAATTTTTTTAAAAGGTAATTATTAATTATTTAGTTTGATGAATCCACCGTCTATCGGGTAATCGCATCCTGTAATAAAGGCGGCCTCATTGGAACATAAAAATAAAATAAGGCTGGCAATTTCTTCTGGTTTTGCCATTCGGCCTATAGGCTGGCTTCTCGATAACTTTTCAAACATTTCTTTCTCTTTACCAGGATAATTTTTTTTGATAAAATCATCTACAAAAGGGGTATGCACTCTTGCAGGAGAAATACAATTACAACGAATGCCTTCATGAATATAATCTTTTGCAACTGATAATGTCATTGCATAAACGGCGCCCTTGCTCATGGAATAAGCAAAGCGATCTGCTAAACCAATATTATTTGCAATGGATGCAAGGTTCAGAATAACACCACTTTTATTTTTTTTCATTATGGTAACACCGGCCTGAAGACAATTATAAACTCCCTTTACATTCACATTGTAAAGCCGGTCAAAGTCAGTTTCTGTAGTATTTTCAACATTGCCCACATGCGATACACCTGCACTGTTTACTAAAATATCAACTTTGCCGATCTTGCTAAAAATATCTTTTACCTGTTGCTGATCAGCAACATTGCACACATGCGCAAATGCTTTACCGCCGGTTTGTTGTATTTCTTTTACAGTTGCATTGCAAGCTTCTTCATTCAGGTCTATAACATGTACCTCTGCACCTTGCTTTGCAAATAGTAATGCTACCGCTTTTCCAATTCCGCTACCACTTCCTGTAACTACTGCAATTTTTTCGTTTAACTTAAACATGATTTATTGTTTTTGTATCTACTTTCAAAAATTTTTTAGCGCAAAAATTTTATTCATCAATTTCCATTTTTCCCCTTTTGCAGTTCCCTCCAAAGGTTGCTGGTATTTCCCCATCAATTCTTCCCATTCCTGCACTTTTACATTATGGGTATCTGACTGTTGTTTCTTTTCAAAACTAAATTCATCATCAACTTCCATTATCATAAATAATCTTGTTTCATACCGATAGATCTCCATGTTTTCAATTCCCGATTCTTTTATGGAACTGATGATCTCCGGC
>DATCMY010000135.1:0-2352 GCA_036565505.1 Hanamia sp. | reverse complement strand
AAAAAATCAATTAAACTCACAATGAATTACGCAGAAGCAGAGGCAAATATTGAAGAGCACAAATATGTTCTGGGGCGCAAATATAAAGGTCAGGAAGTAGCAGCCTTAATTATTGCTCCCGAAACCGGAGAACGGATCTTCTCTTTGGTCAATCATTTTGTCACCGGAGACCTGTCGGAGGAATTGTATCCTGAAGGGGAGGAGTTGATGGTTGTTGCTCTGCTTAATATTGAAGACTGGTTTATTACAGGTACTATTAATTGGAAAAAACTGACTGATGTTGTTGAATCTCTGGACGAAGAAGTTTAGACGAACACGAATCTTTATTTAAAATTTGGGGCGTTTCCCCATAGTTCTTCCTCTCTCAATTCCGCACACAACTAAGGGGTCGGGCTTTACGCTGCAATCCAACGCAATCCTTCGAATGTAAATGCTATGCATGCATAGTAATTTATTTATACTGAGGATTTATAAATAACGAAACGGCTCAATTAACAACTTGGATGTCATCATTAGAAACTGCAACGATATCTTTCCCATTTCCCCTTATCTCATATAGATATGAGTTCGTGTAGGGTTTATGAGTTATAGCATTTTCATACTTTATTTCTCCTTTTAATACGTAATGCCAGCTACCGTTATTTAGATTATTAATATGATCTTGGGTTAATAGAAATTGTACACTAGTTTGGATTGGGAAATAGCTATTAGATGACCCCACAAATGTATTTACTATTCGTCGATCAAACGGCGGATATTGGACAGTTTGAAAGAACTCGTCAGAACCATATCCGACGGTGTGGGCGGTAGAAATTATCTTGGCGGCGAATTTACCGGAATTGATTAGCTTGAAAGACATTGTAGCTTTAGTGTTAACTATTAATGGGTGAACAGTAATGTCTGCAACCTCAATAAATGGCCTGTTTTCTTTCTCCCAATCATCTCTGGCTTCGTTGTTCCACTTTCGGGCATCATTTAAGGATTGTTGTGAGTTTTTAATTATAGCTTGATTTTGCAATAACACCCAAATAGCTGCAAGTGCTATAATAGCATTAATTGAAATTTCTATCTGGTCTTTTGTGTCCATAATACTCCATTTATTAAAATAGAATTTTTTTAATAATCCAATTAACTTCTTCATTTCCAATTTAGTGTAATCTCTAAAAATAACTATTTTTATATTAATTGCCAGTTGTTGCCTAAACCCCGTCACGTTAAGTAAGAAATACGAAGAAGAGAGTAATAGAGTAACGCCTTAACAATCAGTGTATAGAAATGCTCAAAAATCGACTTTAACGTCGCCAAATTATATTTTGTTGACGATTAATATTAATTATATATCATTATATATCAATTATTTACAATACTTAACAAAAGTAATACTTTATTTAAAATTCATGCCTCTTATAAGCCGATAAAAAATCAGATCTCATCCCCTCAAACCGCGCAACTACGGTCGCGATGAACTCTTCATCCAGTAATTCGAACACACTGTTCACTCCATCGAGCATATCTATTTCAGATAATTTATAAGTTTGTTCATAAGTCCCTTTTTCGAATTTTACCAGGAACTTCATATTCATTGAAAAGATGGTGATCTTGCAATCGGGTCTGGGTAATTCTGCAACAACTCTCATAATTATATGTTATTTGTATATTAATTCAAAGATTCAAAAATACCTTAAGTATCCGCAGGGTGATGAACTAAAAATTATATAAATGTCTGAAGATCTGAATATCAATCGTGCCGGAAGTAAAGAAGAACAATATGACACACTTGTTCCTCAGATCCGGGCTTTAGTTGAATTGGAACCTGATCTGATAGCCAACATGGCAAATGCATGTGCAGCATTAAAGGAACAGTTTGGCTTTCTATGGATTGGATTCTATATTGTTAAAGATGGAGAACTGGTACTTGGACCTTTCCAGGGTCCTGTAGCTTGCACACGGATCGCAAAGGGGCGGGGTGTCTGTGGGACTTCATGGGCTCAAAAACGAACAATTATTGTACCTGATGTGGATGCTTTCCCGGGACATATTGCCTGCAGCTCTTTATCAAGATCAGAAATCGTTATTCCTGTTGTGTATAATGACGAGGTGAAAGCTGTAATGGATATTGACAGTGATCAGCTAAGCTTTTTTGATGAAACCGATGAATTTTATCTCGGCAAGATAATCGATTCGTTATTACATTCTTTCAAGGATTTAAATGAATAAACTATCAAATCATTTCTATCAGCGTGAGAATGTTGTGCAAATTGCCCGTGAGCTGATTGGCAAGAAAGTATTCAGCATGGCAGGAGATATGCTTACCGGTGGGATTATTGTAGAAACAGAGGCTTACAGGGGCCC
>DATCMY010000134.1:0-4681 GCA_036565505.1 Hanamia sp. | reverse complement strand
CATCAACCATCAACCATGAACCATGAGCCATCAACCTTCAACTACAACCATCAACCTTGAATCTTATATCTTTGCACTTTATAAAAAACTATGACTAAAGTAAAAGTAGCATTGGTACAAATGAGTTGTGTTGCCGATAAGCAAAGCAACCTCGATAAAGCGGTTGATAAAATAAAGGAAGCTGCCGCAAAAGGAGCACAGATCGTTTGCCTGCAGGAACTATTCACTTCATTGTATTTCTGCGATGTGGAAGATTATGAAAATTTTAAACTGGCAGAATCCATTCCCGGGGCCACAACTGATGTGTTCAGCAATTTAGCAGCGGATTTAAATATCGTGATCATCGCATCCCTGTTTGAAAAAAGAGCGCAGGGCTTATATCACAATACCACTGCGGTGATAGATGCCGGTGGAACCTTCCTTGGCAAATACAGAAAGATGCATATTCCCGACGATCCTTCATTCTTTGAAAAATTTTATTTCACTCCCGGCGATCTGGGTTACAAAACCTTTAAAACAAAATTTGCAACTATCGGTGTATTAATTTGCTGGGATCAATGGTATCCCGAAGCGGCAAGGATCACTTCATTAATGGGTGCTGAAATATTATTCTATCCCACTGCCATAGGCTGGGCAACAGCGCAGGATGAAGCAACGAATAATGAACAATTCAATGCATGGCAAACGATACAACGCAGTCATGCGGTGGCAAATGGTGTACATGTGGTAAGTGTTAACCGCGTAGGTTTTGAGCAGGATGGCGCCATGAAATTCTGGGGCGGTTCGTTTGTTTCCAATCCTTTTGGCAGTATTATCCAGCAGGCTTCGCACGATAAAGAAGAAACCATGGTTGTTGAAATTGATCTTTCCAAAACAGATAGTTATCGCACGCACTGGCCATTTTTGCGCGATAGAAGAATTGATTCGTACCAACCCATTACTAACCGTTATATTGACCAGGGATAATTTATGAACCAACAAACTCCCAAAGAACTGGGTTATTATTTTCCGGCAGAATTTACAAAGCATGAGGCTACATGGCTTAGCTGGCCGCATAAAGAAGCATCGTGGCCGGGAAAATTAGATGCTATTTATCCTTCCTATACTCAATTCATAAAAGAACTTACCAAAGGTGAGATCGTGCGCATAAATGTAAATGATGAGGCTATGAAAGCCTCTGCCTTAAAGCATTTGCAAAAAGCGGATGTGGATGTAAGCAAAGTGGAATTTTATTTTCATCCTACCAATGATGCCTGGTGCAGGGATCATGGACCGTCATTTTTGATCAATCCCAATGCAACCCAAAAGAAAGTGATCGTTGACTGGATCTATAATGCATGGGGCAATAAATATCCTCCGTTTGACCTTGATGATATTATTCCAACATTGATTGGCAAAG
The DNA here is from genome assembly GCA_036565505.1 of Hanamia sp. Lineage (GTDB taxonomy): Bacteria > Bacteroidota > Bacteroidia > Chitinophagales > Chitinophagaceae > Ginsengibacter. The sequence continues at coordinate 3,282 of DATCMY010000134.1, read as the reverse complement.
CGTTTCAGCTTCCTGTATTTTATCCGGGCATTGTAATGGAAGGTGGCTCTGTTGAGTTCAATGGAAAAGGAACCATACTCACCTCCACCGCCTGTTTATTAAACCCTAATCGTAATCCACATTTGAATCAATTGCAGATTGAAAAATATTTATGCGATTATTATGGGGCCGAACAAATACTATGGATAGACGAAGGTATTGTGGGTGATGACACTGACGGGCATATTGATGACACGGTTCGTTTCGTAAACGAAGACACTGTACTTGCGGTGGTTGAAGAAAATAAACACGATGTAAATTATCATTTACTGCAACATAATCTGGTGCTATTAAAGAAAATGCGTTTGCTCAATGGTAAACAACTCAACATTATTGAGCTGCCCATGCCGGATGAAGTAATCTATGAAGAGCAGCGCCTGCCTGCTTCTTATGCCAACTTTTATATTGCCAACCAGTCAGTAATTGTTCCCGTTTTTAATTGTGCCAAGGATGATGTGGCATTGGGTATTATACAAAAAGCTTTCCCCGATAGAAAAGTGACAGGCATAGATTCAACAGATATTATATGGGGTTTGGGTAGCTTTCATTGTATGAGCCAGCAGGAACCTTTAGTTAATTGAAAATTGACAATTGATAATTGACAATGCGAGGCAATGGGCGAGAGGCAAGAGGCGAGAGGCAATAGGCAAGAGGCATGAGGCAAAGAGGCATTAGGCAAGAGTGCTTCAACCTTGAACCTTGATTCCTTTGTATTTTCTTTGTGCTGCTTTTTTTCTTTGTGTTCTTAGTGGTTAAAAAAGGCAAAAGGCAAAAGGCAAAAGGCAAAGAGGCAAGAGTGCTTCAACCATCAACCATCAACCTTGAACTTTTCAACCTTCACCCTCCACTAGCCTTTGCAATAAACCAGATATTTAAAACAACATACGCCACCAGCGTTATCTGCGCCATGATCATATCAAACCGGTGCGCTTGTTTTTCTTTATTTTCTTTTACAAGTTTTAAGGAGTAGGCAGTAGCTGCGATCACTGCAAAAATAAAAAACAGGGTAACTCCATGAAGCGTATCAACCAGGGTAAAAGTAGTGGACTCGGGCAGTGCAGAATCAATAATGTATTTATTGCCGATCACTGCAAATAACGATCCCACACTCAACCCGAAACGTGAATCAATTCCATCCGGATGAATGTAAAAACATATGTAAGCAATCAGGAAAGCGATATACATCCCCAGGAACATTTTCCAGAACAATCCCGATGCGTCACGCCTGATACCTAGTATTACCCTAAAGGCACTGTATTCGCTATGCGGCTTTACCATACCGGGATCGCCAAAGTCTGTTTCATAAGCCTTTGTTCTTATTAGAATATTGCAACTGTCAATATCCCAGCCGCTCAATGTAAAGCGCGGATCAAAATGCTTACCCAACGTATCTGCAACAAAAACCAGGGAGTGCGAATCGTACTGCGAATTTTCGATAGATAGCCTTAATTTCTGCCGGTCAAAAGGGAAGTTGCTAATTCTCCACGAATCTTTCATCACGCATTGCATTTTCATCAACAGGTAAATCCGGTTATTGCTGCTATCTACCGTGGCAAAAGACCTGGAAACGGTTTTGGCCTGCGGTACTTCCAGGTTTTGTAAAAAATCAAAGTCCTTGTTTTTATATTTTAACCATAGCCAAAAAGTAATGGCGTATTCATTTTTCTTGAAATCAATATCGTGTATACTGGTAATGTAAATCCCCACCTTTACGGTATCAGGTTTCTCATCCTGTGCCTGTAATGAAGAGCTAAAGAAAAACCAATTAAAAAGGATTAAGGTAATAAAGCATAAAGCTTTTTTCATGTGGTTATATTTTATAAAAAAACGAATTTAGATAACTGAAAGTGAAAAACAAAGATCATTTTGTTCAGGATGGTTTATCTCCTTCTATAGACATAAGCCAGAGGCCATCAATAAAAATATGCTATGATTGATAATGAGGTAACACGTAATTGATAAACCACTGAGGAAGATTATCAACTTTCAATTGTAAAGCTCCGTCAAAAATTTCTGCAATTAATTCAAGGGTTTGCCCGGAGTTATCAAACAAGTATACCCTGTTGGCCACCTTTATGGCATCATATAAATTTTTAAGTGTTTTCCCGTATCTGGATCTGATTTTATTGGCATTTACCGCATGTCCACCTTTATCTACCCTGTTGGCTACCCTGTTTACATTAATTTCAGCATCATCTGTGCACACGAAATAGAGGTAAATTTTATATCCATTTTTCTGTGCTCTTTTAAGTTCTGTAATTTTAAAATGGTGGCTCATTACAGTTTCAAAGGAAAAGGATATATTGTTTTTGTATAAAAGCCAACGTACAAAAGCTGCTGCAAAAGAAGCTTCATAACTATGGGTATCCTTTGCCTTATCAACTATAAAATTTTCCTTTATTTCAATATTAATAGAATGGCCTTCTTCATTTGCCTTAGCCAGTAGGGATTTTGCTTCTTTTGTTTTTGAAAAAGCCTTCAGATCTTTAGAAATTGCTTTAATACCAATGGGCTCAAGGTCTATTAAGCCACTGTTGTTCAGAAGTTCTTCCAATTCATCGGCATTTATGAAATAGCCTGGATTGTAATTTTTTTTAAATTCATTAAACAAAGTGCTTTTGCCGGAACCATTTGGGCCTGCAAATACTCTAAGTCGCTTATTTTCTTGCATGTAGAACCATTCCTTTTCTTAATTGATTAGTTGTTTTTTTGGCTACTGCTTTTTTAGCCACATCAGGTGCTATCATTTCTTTTGTGCCATCAGAAAATTCCCTGTATAAATTCCCGTCTTGCATATAAGTAATTGGTAAACCTAATGCCCGGGAAGCCCTTATAGCATTGGCTGCACCAATACGGCCTGCTTTTACCAGGCTTGCTGTTTGCCTCGCATCTGATTTGAATGCCGCTTTGCCTGCCTTAGCCACAGTTGCCGATTTTACAACATTTTTTGAAGTTGCCTTTTTTGAAGTTGTGTTTCTTTTTATCATATTTTATTCCTCCATCGTTACAAATTTACTATTTATCCGTTTCAGTAATTCATCCAAACCCAGAATACTTTGGGAGCGCCAAACCAAGAAGGTTTCTTTGAAACTCTCTAATTTTTGGAAGCTTGTAATAAACCTCCTATGTTTTGTCACTTCCACCAATCTATAAGCCGCGAATACTTTGGGAGCGCCAAACCAAGAAGGTTTCTTTGAAACTCTCTAATTTTTGGAAGCTTGTAATAAACCTTCTTGGTTTTTG
>DATCMY010000133.1:0-12459 GCA_036565505.1 Hanamia sp. | reverse complement strand
CGTTAATACAGCCACTGCCCAAACCAAAACTGATAGTGATTCTGCTCAAACGCTCGAAAATGTAATCATAAAAGCATACGAAAATAACCGGAAATTAATTGATGTGCCGGCATCTGTAAGCCTGGTCACCAATACCGATCTGAACCGTTATAATAACATAAGTATTCTGCCGGCCATGAATGCCAACCCCGGTGTAAGAATGGAAGAGCGTTCGCCCGGAAGTTATCGTCTAAGCATAAGAGGTAGTTCCCTGAGTTCTCCCTTTGGCGTAAGAAATGTAAAGGTGTATTATGACGGAATTCCTTATACAGATCCCGGAGGCAACACCTATTTGAACCAGCTTGGCTTTTATAATGTACAATCAGTGGAGATTATTAAAGGCCCTGCAGGAAGTCTTTATGGCGCGGGAACCGGTGGGGTATTATTGATAAGAAATGATGCAAATAAATTTCATCCGGGAGCTGCCGTTAATTATACTACCGGGAGCTACAATACTAACAACCTGAATACCAGCCTGCATTTTGGTACGGACGATGCCCACAGTACCATTAATTACCAACATCAAACCAGCGATGGTTACAGGGATCATACCGCTTTACGCCGCGATGTAGTTACCTGGGACGCGTCAATGAAAACAAATGATAAAGCTGAATTGCAGGCGCATTTCTTATATGGCGACCTGTATTATCAAACGCCGGGCGCCCTCAACTTAAAGGAATATGATCTCAATGGAAAATTGGCCAGGCCAGCTGCCGGAGGATTCCCCAGCGCCGACCAGACAAAAGCCGCTTTTTATCAAAAGACTTTTTTAGCCGGGTTTAGCTATGAGCAAAAATTTAATGAAAACTGGAAAAATACCACTTCCCTCTATGGCACCTATTCACAAACCAGAAACCCATCTTTCCGCAATTATGGAAGAACATCGGAGCCACATTTTGGAGGAAGAACCGTCTTTCAATACACTAAACAAGTAAACGCCACTTTACTTACTTTCCATGCCGGTGCCGAATTTCAGCAAAGCTTTAATACCCAGCGAATCTATAATAATAAGAATGGCGAAACGGATTCCATACAAACCGATGATGAAATTTATAACAACCAGGGTTTTATTTTCTTACAAGGAAATGCAGAATTGCCAAAGGGCTGGATTGTAACTGCCGGGGCCAGCATCAACCAGTCGGGCCTTAATTTCAGAAGATTATCAACAGTACCTCCTGTAAGCGATAATCGAAATTTTAATAATGAAATATCCCCACGCTTTGCGCTATTAAAAAAGGTCAATAAAACTGTATCGGTCTATGGAAGTATTGCCAGGGGCTTTTCTGTGCCTACTATGGGGCAGATATTACCTTCCACCAACGTTTTCAACACCAGTCTGCAGGCAGAAAGCGGAATTGATTATGAAGTGGGATCAAGAGGAAGCCTGTTGAAGAATAAATTATATTTTGACATTAATGCATTTTTCTACAAATTAAAGAATGCAATTGTACAGCGGCAGAACCCAGGCGGTGCAGATTACTTTGAAAATGCGGGTTCGGCAAAACAAAACGGCCTTGAAACCTTTCTGTCTTACGAATTAATCAATAGTGAATTGCAATTTTTTAATCATGCTGTTTTGCATGTAAGCGATACGTGGAATAATTTTCATTATGATGTTTTTAAACAACTCGCCAATGATTATTCCGGTAAAAAATTACCCGGGGTAGCTTCACAAACCATAGCGGCAGGATTTGATATCAACACAAAAGCCGGTTTGTATGCTAATACCAGCTTTTTTTACAGCGGACCTATCGCATTAAACGATGCCAATACAGCTTATGCCACTGCATATAGCTTACTGGGTGTAAGGCTCGGTTATAAAGGGGGCATAGCCAAAAAAATACAATGGCAATTATTTACCGGGGCCGAAAATATTTTTAATGAAAAGTATAGCCTTGGTAACGATATTAATGCTGCTGCCGGCCGCTACTACAACCAGGCTCCCGGCCGTAACTATTATGCAGGGATTAGTTTTAATTTTAATCAGCGTTGATCAAATTTTAATCGTTCCTTTTGGCTCCAAACCGCGAATACTTTGGGAGCGCCAAACCAGGAAGGTTTTTTTTAAGACTCTCTAATTTTTGGGAGCCTGTAATAATCTTACTGGTTTTACAACTGTTGCGAGTATCCCTACGGTTACATAATTACGAAGTGCCCCACCCGGTACGTCATTGCGAGGCGCCAAGGTTATTCTTCTAAATAAGAAAAATGTTTTTGGCGCCGCGGCAATCTCATCATTAAGGAGTATAAAAATTAAGGTGAGATGAACTTTTACCTCAATAGTCGGAGATTGCCGCGGCGCATGAAGTCCTTTCCTGCCATGAATTCTACGCCTGCGCCTCGCAATGACGTAAGAGAGGGCGACCCTCGCAATGATGAGATGGAATAGACTCCTTTGCCTTTCCCTTTGTGCTTCTTTTTTTCTTTGTGAATCTTTGTGGTTAAAAAAAGCACGTTACCCTGATGCATTTACAACCTTCCAATAATTCGATTTTTTCTTTTTCCCTGCCCCGCCTTGCTTTCACCACCAACCCGATACAATTTGCAAATCAGATTTTGAATTTTAATTTTATTGCTTTTACATTTGCACCGTTATTGGTTCCCGTATAATAGCGGGATTAAAATGGGAATCCGGTTTAATTCCGGAGCTATCCCCGTAGCTGTAAAGTACACCCAATGCCGCCACAGGCGGGCAATTTGGGAAAATCCTGATTCTTTCGCCACTGTTTTTATAACGGGAAGGCTTTCAAGATTGTACTGAGCCAGAAGACCTGCCAGTTTCAGTTAAAATCATTCAAAGCTTTCGGGTGAAAGGCATGGAGTGTAAAAGCTGTAAGGCATTTATATTTCTTTCTTTTTTATTTCTCGGAAGCAGTCACACAAAAAATTTTCTATAAATGAAAAAGGAAATTCTTATTGCGGCTGCTGTAATTTTCAGCAGCCGGTTGCAGGCACAGCAAGACACTGCACACAAAACATTAGATGAAGTAGTGGTTACCGCTACTAAAAGCGATGTAAAGCAATCGCAAACAGGAAAAGTAGTAAGTGTAATTGACCAGGCTACGCTGCAACGCAATGCCGGTAAAACGCTTACAGAAATTCTCAACTACCAGGCAGGTGTATTTATTGTGGGCGCCAACAATTCGCCGGGCACCAACCAGGACATTTACCTCGGGGGTTCCGCTACAGGTAATACATTAATATTGATAGATGGAGTAAGAGTTGGCGATCCGTCGCAAATCAATAATTCATTTGATCTTAATGCTATTAATACTTCCCAGGTTGAACGTATTGAAATTTTAAAAGGAGCTCAAAGTACCTTGTGGGGCAGCGATGCCGTAGCAGGGGTTATCAATATAATTACTAAAAAAGGAGGCGCCAATAAAATCGATCCTTCTGTAATGCTTTCGTATGGCAGCTATAATACCTTTAAAGCTAATGCAGGATTAAATGGTAAGCTGGATGACTTTACTTATAATCTCAATTACAATCATACTGACAGCAAAGGATTTTCTGCTGCCTATGACAGTACGGGAACTAATAATTTTGACAACGATGGTTTAAAGCAGGATAATTTACAGGCTAATATTGGCTACAAGTTTACTCCAAAATTTTCAGTAAGGGGAATGAGTAATTACAGCAAATACAAGGCAGGTCTTGATGCAGGCGCTTTTACTGATGATAAAGATAATACCACTACCGATTACAGCTTTATCAATACCCTGGAAATGATCTATAAAACGAAGACGATAGCGCTGCATTTCAACAATTCTTTTATCGATTCAAAAAGATTATATAATGATGATAGCGCCAGCATTGGCGGCTTTGTAAAATATGCAAGAGGTTCCTATAAAGGGAGGTCTTATGTTTCAGACCTGTATGGCAATTTTACTTTAACCCATCAATTATCTCTGCTGAGCGGTGTACAATACACTTCTCAAAATTCGGATCAAAACTATTTAAGCATTAGCAGCTATGGGCCTTATAGCTCGGGGCTTGGTGACAGCGCTAAAGTAAATAATTTTTCAGCGTATGCTTCCCTGCTTTTACTCGACCTTAAAGGGTTTAATGCAGAAGCCGGTATCAGGTACAACCATCATAAACTTTATGGAAATAATGCCACTTATTCTTTTAATCCGTCTTACAATATTGATGAGAATACCCGTGTGTTTGTAAATATTTCATCGGCCTACAAAGTACCCTCCATCTATCAGTTGTACGATAGCTATGCCGGGAATAAAAATTTAAAGCCCGAAGAAAGTACGAACTACGAAATAGGGGTACAAAGCCTGAGCCATAATAAAATGAATTCTTTAAGATTCGTTGCTTTTAAAAGAGACATTAAAAATGTGATCGTTTATTATACCGACATTAATTATAACAGCCAATACATGAACCGTGATCAGCAAAATGATTATGGCTTTGAGGTGGAAAGCAATATTTCAATAGGTACCAAAGGCAACTGGGTAAATAATTTTACCTATGTGGATGGAGAAGGAAAGGATAACAATGTAAAAGTGAATAATTTATACCGCCGTCCTAATTTTACATTCAACAGTACATTAACGCTGCAACCTTTAAAAAACCTTACGCTTATGCCTTCGTTCCGCTTTGTAGGTACAAGGCTCAAAGGCACCTATGATCCGGGGCCGGATGTGATGCCACAATATTATACACTTGATCTTTATACCGGGTACAATTTTACCAAACAGGTTCGTGCATTTCTAGATCTTAGAAATATAACCGATCAAAAGTATTTTGATGTACCCGGCTACAATAGCCGGAGGGCAAATTATACCATTGGCCTGAGCGCCAACTTTTAACGGATGATCTTACTTATAAGAAGGAATATAAAATGTATTCCTTCTTATTTTAATAAAATTTATTATGACAACACAAACATTCAACCCCCGCACCATAGCGATCCTGCTATTGATGCTGGTAGTGGCCTGCCTGCGTGTAATACTGAATACACAACCCGGCTTTTCACTATTGACCAATTTTACTCCCATAGGCGCAATGGCTTTATTCGGCGGCGCTTATTTTAATAAATCATGGAAGGCTTATTTATTTCCATTGCTCACGTTATGGATCAGTGATATCGTATTGGGCCGCCTGGTATATTACCATCAATGGCGGTTATTTTATAGCGGTTCTTTCTGGACCTACGGCGCATTTGCACTGATGGTTATCTCAGGAAGATTTTTATTAAAAAAGGTTTCTGTAAAAAATATCGGGCTATCTGCCATTGCCATTACTTTCATTCATTGGATAGTTACCGATCTGGGTGTATGGTTGAGAGGAATACAATATCCAAAAACAATGAATGGATGGTGGGAGTGCCTACTTGCTGCCATTCCCTTCGAACTCAATTTTCTTAGCGGCAGCTTGTTATACGCCGCAATCATGTTTGGCTCTTTTGAATGGATGAAAACAAAATACCCCGCCCTTAAAATTGCCTGACCTATGCCAGTCTTTAAATCATTCTTTAACTGGAGCGGGGGCAAAGACAGCACGCTTGCATTATACCATATTTTAAACAACAAAGATTATTCGGTAGTGAAGCTATTAACGAATATGAATAATCAGCACCGGCGTATTTCCATGCATGGCGTTAGAGAAGTGTTATTGCAACAACAGGCGGCTGCTATCGGTATTCCTTTACAAATAGTAGCGTTGCCCGATCAACCCTCTATGACAGCGTATGAAGAGCAGATGATGCAAGCTATGAATCAACTGCAGCAGGAAAGGTTTACACATAGTGTATTTGGTGATATTTTCCTTGAAGATTTAAAAGCATATCGTGAGAAACAATTGGCAAAAGTGGGCATCACCGCCGTATTTCCACTCTGGAAGAGAGATACCACGGCATTGATTCGTGAATTTATTGAGCTGGGTTTTAAAACGATTGTAGTATGCGTTAATGAAAAGTACCTCGATAAAAGTTTTTGCGGAAGAGTAATAGATGAAGGCTTTTTGGCAGACCTGCCGGAGAATGTAGATGTATGCGGAGAGAACGGGGAGTTCCACACTTATGTTTTTGACGGGCCTTTATTTAAAGCCCCGGTTGCTTTTACCAAGGGAGAAATTGTTTACAGAAAATATGCGGCTCCCGGGGACCAAAACGATAATTGCTTTCAGCCCGCAACCGTTGAGGATTATGGCTTCTATTTTTGTGACCTGCTTCCGGTATAGCCATTCCGTTAGCATAAAAAGTATACGTCCATAGGGCCGGCATAAAAAGAAAGGGACCTGGTATGGCTTACCGGATATTGCCGATCCGGAAAACGGTACCGGTCAACAATATTTTGTAACAAGAGGCTTTACCACCAAAGGATTTAATGGAAATGCAGGCGTGAAGGTAAAGCTGTAAAAGCACCATAGCAGCCGGAACTTTGTAACTAATGCCGCACGTGATGCCAAACGGATCAACAATACCTTTGTGAATAAAAATATGGGTATGTGCACGGAATAATAGTCAATTAATATTCTTAAAATGGGATATTTGGACTTATTACATCTACCAGCGAAATCATTTTAATTCCATGATAGATCATAATACTATGGCCCGGTTTGCATGCAAGCCTGCAAAAATATACTACCACTAATATCTACTTCCAGCATAACATGGTATTCTGAATCGTGGGATCATCATACCGAACATAAACAAAAAATTACCTCTGTCCCTATCATCCTTCAGCCCTTTAGGCACACCTTACAATCGTTGCAAACACACAACGGCGTGGGAATCTATAATATAATCTCTTTCCCCGCTAATGTCCTTTAAATAATGCCCTATCTGAAAAAATAAACTACAGATAAGGCCTTTCAAATTATGCAACCTTCTGCAAAATCTACTTTTGTCTAACATCCGGGGTGAAAGTTTTGTCATCTCCATAAACTCGCCTGCATGGTCCTGATGGCCACCAAAATAAAGAGCTGATACGATAACTGTTGTTATTACTTTACTATCACTGGGCTTCCTTCTGTTATCTTCTTTATGTTCTATTCCTTTTAGCAGATCATCCACTAAATAGAAAATTGCTATAATTTTATCTTCATTTAGCGTCGGTAAAGATTTTTTAAGTGTCGTAACTCGAAATTATTCATTATCGAAGTTCTTTTTAACTGGCAACCCGGGTTATTTAAAAATCATAACATCGAAATATATTTTGATTAAGGCATAGCATCTGTTTGTACATTTCGGTAATTACCCGGGCAGGTAGTTTAAATTGTCTTAATCTTTAAATTTACAAAAAGAGCCAATGGTTAATTTTATAGAAAGCGTATTAAAACATCCTGAATATTCCCGCCAGTTTAACTGCGGGGATAACCTTATTACTGTTTTCAATTGCCCGCTGGAAGCCCGGTTGATGAACACCCGTTTTACAGATTTGTGGAGCCAGAATAATTATGTTTTTTATGTAATAGATGGAAGAAAAGTTTGGTATACTGCAAATGGTTCTTATGATTTGCAAAAAGGAAGCTGCGTTTTTATACAAAAAGGAGCCAGCATTATTGAACAGTTCTTTGATATCGGGTTTTGCCTGATACTTTTTTTTATTCCCGACGGATTTATTTGCGACACCTTAAAATTAAAAACAATACATGTTAGTAAAGGGGTAAAAAAATATGACCCTGTCATAATGCTTGATACCAGCGAAACGCTGGCTGCTTTTTTTCTTTCCATGTCCTCTTATTTTGCCAGCACAAAAGAACCCGATCCGGTTTTGCTTGAATTAAAATTCAAGGAACTCATTTTAACCCTTGCGGACAATCCGCGTAATGCGGAATTACTTTCTTATTTCTGTTCATTAATGGAGGAACCGCAATCTGTATCTTTACAAAGGGTCATGAATGATAATTATTGTTTTAACCTTAAGCTGGAACAATATGCGGAACTTTGCAACCGCAGCCTGTCTTCTTTTAAAAGAGATTTTCAGAAACTTTTCCTCACCACGCCCGGAAAATGGTTGCTTGAAAAAAGATTGAATCATGCCATGCACCTCTTAAGCAACATGCGCAAAACCGTAAGTGAAGCTGCATTTGAAAGTGGCTTTGAAAATTCGTCCCATTTCAGTCGTGCGTTTAAAGCACGCTTTGGAAAACATCCCACCGCAATAAAAAAATTGCCCGCAACCTGAACTTTTAAGAATGATATCTGGACGTTACAGTAATGCCCTGCCGGGAGTGGGTAATTACTTTTACGCGATAATTAATAACCTCTTAAAATTTAAAGTAATGAAAAAGTTAATCTCTTTTCTTTATGGCATAATTGCCTATGTCATTTTTCTTGCTGCCTTCCTTTATGCAATAGGATTTGTTGGAAACCTTATCGTGCCAAAAACAATTGATTCAGGCACCGGCACAACCTTTATTCGGGACTTATTGGTAGATTCGCTTTTGCTAAGCCTGTTTGCAATACAGCATAGTGTAATGGCCAGGTCGGGATTTAAAAAATGGTGGACCACTATTATTCCCCTTGCCATTGAGCGCAGCACTTATGTCCTTCTGTCAAGCCTAACCCTGCTCTTATTGTATTGGCAGTGGCAGCCAATAACAACTATAGTTTGGAAGACCGAAAACCAAACTATTTCCGTGATTCTGTACGCCATTTATTTTTTTGGATGGCTTGTTGTTTTGCTCTCTACTTTTATGATCAATCATTTTGAATTATTTGGATTGAAGCAAATTTTTGAGAATATGCAAAACAGGCAAAATGAGGCACATCACGCAGTTCTAAAAACATTTTTCTTTTACCAAATAGTAAGGCACCCTATAATGCTGGGATTTATAATTGCGTTCTGGGCAACTCCCATTATGACAATGGGGCATTTAATATTTTCGATAATTACAACTCTGTATATTCTTATTGCTATAAAATTTTTGGAAGAAAAAGACCTGCGTAAAATTCATGGACAAGAATACGAGGAATATCAAAAAAAGGTACCAATGATTATACCATTTACCCGAAGAGGATGATCCGTCAACAAAAGATAATGGAAAATAAAAGTAATTTTTATACAACCGAGGTATATGCCGTATGTTGAATCCTTTCCATGGCGGTTGCGCCATCAAATTCATTTTCCTTTTGGATACTGTGGCATATACTCTCCCAACTAAAGAAATCAATCATGAAATCATTAAATTTTTATCTGGCTATACTTATAGCTATTGTTTTATTTGTCTCCTGTAAAAAAAATGACGTTGCCCGTCACCCAGTTTGCAACATTACTACCGTTAATGCTGGTACCGGTGACCCATTCAATATCTCCTATAATTCCGAGGGCAAAATTGCTTCCGTGACGCAGGGAACCATTTCAAAAAATTTCCAGTTTAGCGGAAATACGCTCGTCATTAACGAAACCAATTCAGGAGGCTTTGCCAACAAATACATCGTTACGCTTAACGAGTTTGGCCTGGCTACCAATGTAAAGAACGAAGAAACTGCTGACGGAACCGACTGGAATAATCTTCAGTTTGAGTATAACGGAAAAGAGGTGGTAAAGCAAACTTCCACTACTTCAGCAGGTGGGGCGACCGATATTACAACTATTACCTGGACCAACGGAAACCCCACTTCCATTGCTCATGGCGGCAACGCTTCTACGATTGAATATTATGCCGATAAACCCAGCCAGGCGGGTGATTATTGGAATTTGATTCAGTTAATTAATAACGGATTCTATTTTATTGCATCAAAAAATGCGATGAAATCACTGGTCGCCGGAGGTGTTAGAACTAACCTGTTCTATACATCTGATGCTGATGGTAAATTTACCGGCGTTATTGTTGATGATGGTACCCCGCCCGTTAGTACATATACTTATCAATATCAATGTAATTAATATCTAATATCATCTTAACATCTTAAAATTTAGCGTTATGAAAATCGTTTTTCTGATTGAATAAATGTACCAATGATTGTACTATTAACCGGAAAAAGAAATTGAAAAACTACAACGAATAATTGATTAAAATACATTAAAAAATGGCAAACAATCGAAAATCACCCATTGAAATCAGTAACGCAGATTTTAAAAAAATCGGTTACCAATTAATAGATACTATTTCTGATTTCATGGACAGCATTGATGAAAGACCTGTTACCACAGGAGAGACTCCCATGCAAATACAAAATATATTGCAAAATTCTTCACTGCCCGAGCATGGCACTCCCGTTTCAGCATTGGTTTCTAAAACGGCTGACTTATTGCTTAACCATTCATTACTCAACGGACATCCAAAATTCTTTGGATACATAACTTCTTCTCCCGCTCCAATCGGAGCGTTGGCAGATTTATTGGCTTCTGCTGTTAATCCAAATGTAGGTGCAAACATATTAAGCCCGGTAGCAACGGAAATTGAAAAGCAAACCATTCGTTGGCTGTCAGAATTTATTGGCGTTTCGCCAGGATATGGAGGGCTACTGGTAAGTGGTGGTAACATGGCAAACTTTACAGCCTTCTTAGCTGCAAGAACTGCCAAAGCTCCAAAGAGTATAAAGGAAAATGGTTTAATGAAACTGCAGGATGAAATGATTTTGTATTGTTCAAAAGCAACGCACACATGGATTGAAAAAGCGGCGGTTTTATTCGGACATGGTTCAAAAGCGATCAGATGGATCCCTGTTGATGCCGAAAATAAAATGATCACGGAAATTTTATCGCAAACAATTAAGGACGATTTAAAGAACGGTAAAAAACCTTTTCTGGTAATTGGAAATGCAGGAGATGTTAGCACAGGTGCAGTTGATAATTTTCCCGAAATAGCAGCTATTTGCAAAGCGCATGATTTATGGTTTCATATTGATGGTGCCTATGGAATTCCTGCCGCAGTAATTCCAAAATATAAAAATTCGTTTAACGGAATCAAGGAAGCTGATTCTATTGCGCTCGACCCACACAAATGGCTTTATGCACCGCTTGAAGCAGGTTGCATTTTGGTGAAAAATCCTCAACATCTGATTGAAACTTATAGTGCTCATCCTGTATATTACAACTTTGATAACAGCGATGACGAACCATCTCTCAATTATTACGAATATGGTTTTCAAAATTCAAGAGGATTCAGAGCATTAAAAGTTTGGATGGCTTTGCAGCAGGCAGGAAAGAATGGTTACATAGAAATGATAAACAAAAACATTGAACTGTCGCAACTATTATTTGAAGAAGCAAAAAAACATCCGGAGCTTGAAGCAATATCACAAAACTTAAGCATCACCACATTCCGCTACGTCCCTTCTGATTATGTGCAGGACGAAAAAATATATGAAACCTATTTGAACAGCCTGAATGAAAAATTATTGAATGAATTACAGCAGGGAGGCAAAGTATTTTTGTCAAACGCAGTTATCGCCAACAAATATTGCTTAAGAGCCTGCATAGTAAATTTCAGAACTTCTAAAAAAGATATTTTGGAAATTATTAAAATAATAGCCTGGGAAGGAAAACAACTTCATGAAAGACTCCAGAACAAAATGCGTTAATGAAAATCATGGAGGATTAAAGCGGAGCCTGTTGCAGCAGACTGGTACGAACTGCGCCCGAAACGTCAGACCATCTGAAGCTTATTTCTCTTTAATTCTGCAAATTTTGGGAAATAAGAAAAGAATAGAATTAAATGAGTTTGCTGCTATGTTTAATCGGAAGATTATCAATATTCATTCGTCGGATTTTATAATGTTGGAACAAATAGTTTTGGAATGTTGACACATTTTATCGGTAAATAAGTGTGGGTGTATAATCCCGCAGGTCAGGAGAGCAGGCGGGCGCGTTCGTTGCCAGAAAATGTTTTAGATTTGAAAGAGTAAAACTTCACAGGTAAAAGTAACGAGCAGGGGAAGCAATCCCTTAAATGAAGGCAAACATAGTTTCAGTAAAAATGTTTGAAATTCCTGAACTGTCCGCCATGGAAAGCAATCAAAATGGTGATGATTTCCGAATCAGTTAAAGTGGTTTTCTATTCCTTTTTTTAATGTTCTCAGAAGAAGATAAACTGTGTTTTTTGAATAAACGACCTACCTTACCTCAATAAAAAGATATCATCCAAGGTTTCAGGCTTCTTTAAAAAATAGAATTTTATTAAAATCTGGTTCCTTAAAATTTAGCTGTTAAACCAATATAAAAACTTCTTCCTACTGCCGGAATTATTCCAGGTCCGGGATATTCATCAGTCCTCCTGGTAAAATAGGCCCTGTCGGAAATATTATTCACACCGAATTTTATTGCATAATTATTGATTTTGTAAGTAGCGCTCAAATCCAATACAGTATATGCCGGAATATATCCTGTGGATTATCACTGATTCTTACAGTCGTTGCATCTGCTGCCATGGTTCGGTGTGTCACGAATGAATAGGATTGATAAGTTCTTTTCAATACTGTATAGAAGATGGTAGTAGGTCTACCGCATACGTTGT